>NZ_JBEOYB010000012.1:28040-120046 GCF_040296845.1 Streptomyces sp. NPDC001985 | reverse complement strand
GGGACCAGCCCCCGAACCCCCGCGCCTCAAACGCCGGCGGGGCTGGATTTCGTGCCTCAGCTCGCCGGCGGGACTGAAGTGGTGCGGCCCAAACGCCGGCGGGGCCGGCCCCATGCCCAGGTCCCCGGGGCCGCCGGGTCAGGTCCAGTTCTGGGTGGGGGAATCCGTGCAGGGCTGGAGGGTGAGGGGGGCTCGGGGGGACGGGTGGGTGAGGCAGAGGGAAGGGGACGACGACGGGCGGATGGTCGCCCCGGTGCGGGCGAATCGCTGGTTCGCCGCGCCCGAACAGTCCCAGACGATCAGCCGCGCCCCGGCCCGGTACTCCCCTCCGGGCACATCCAGACACCGGTCCTGGCTCAGCTCCGTGTGCAGCGACCCCCGCCCCGGGTCGTACCACCACCCCTGGTTGCGGCCCCCGTGGCACCCCCACCCCACCACGGCGGTCCCCTTGCGGCTCACCGCCTCCGACACATCGGCACACTCCCCGGTCGCCCCGTTCCGCAGCGGCCGGTACAGCTCGTCCCAGACCCCCTCGTACAGCTCCGGACGCCCGCCGGAGGCGACATCCGCGCAGCTCGCCTCGCGCAGTCCGGAGGCGTACAGCCGGGTGAGGCAGGACGCGAAGGCGGCGTGGCCCCGGGCGTTGGGGTGGAAGGACTGGCGGACCGAGTTCTCGTCCCAGGGGAAGGCCCCCAGGTCGATGGAGAGCCCGCGGGCCCAGGTGTTGTCCGAGCAGACCTCGTGCCCGTGGAAGAGGCGCGAGTTGTCGAGGTGCACCGCACCCGCAGAGCGGGCCGCCTGCCGTATCCCCCGGGCGAAGGCCGGCACCGCCGAGTCGCGGCCCCACCGGGTGTCGGAGTCGTATCCCTGCCCGCCGCAGGCGACCTTCCCCGGGAAGTTCGGGTTGTCCCGGAAGTCCGGCCCGATCGGGCTGGGGTACCCCATGACCACCAGCCGGTAGTCGCCGTCCGCGTACCCGGCGTCCCGCATCACCGTGCGCAGATCGCGGATGGTCCCCTCCACCTTGGGCACCAGAGCGTCCACCCGCGCCTGCCAGCCGCCCGCGTACTTCGGCTCGCAGGGCCCCTGGAGGGTGACGTAGCGGACGACGCAGTCGGTCATGACCGGGCCGAACTGGAGGTCGTCGTTGGCCCCGGCCACCAGCAGCACCATCTTGATGCGGGTGTTGCGCGCCTTGATGGCGAGGCTGTCGCTCTGGACCGGCTCATCGGCGTACTGCCGGGTGCCGCCGATGCGGATGTTCGCGGTGGACGCCCCGGAGCAGGCCACGTTGTAGGTGACGTCGGCCGAGATCCCGGTGCGGTGGATCGCCGCGTCCGGTGAGCGGTGGCACCAGTTGTCGGGCCCGTTGGTGCCCGGCTCGTAGCTCCCGACGCCCTCCCCGGAGATCTCGCTGTCGCCCAGCGAGATCAGCCCGGTGCGGCGCTCCGCGAGCGGGCGCTCGGCGGGGCTGCCGTAGAGCTTCACGGCCTCGGCGGCGCGGAGGGACTCCAGGGCGGGCGGCAGGGGCGCGGAAGTGCTCGCGCCGGCGTCCCGGGGCGCGGCCGCGGCGGGGGCGGGGGCGGTGAGCCCGAGGAGCCCGGCGGCGAGTGCCAGCGCCGTCGCGGTCGTGCGGCGGAGTCGGTGACGGCGGTGAAGTCGTTGCCTCGTGCGTGTCATGGTGCCTCCACAGGGTTGTGTTACCCCAGGTATTTACTGGTCGGTAGCGGAGATGGGAATAGCCGTGACAGGACGGGCGCTCACCCCACTGCGGGGCGGGGCCCCGCCGAACCCAGCACAGGAGGCAGCGCAGCCATGACCGACGCCGGCGACGACTACCGCATCGAGCACGACTCCATGGGCGAGGTGCGGGTCCCCGCCCACGCCAAGTGGCGGGCCCAGACCCAGCGGGCCGTGGAGAACTTCCCGGTGTCGGGGCAGCGTCTGGAGCGGGCGCACATCGAGGCCCTCGCCCGGATCAAGGGCGCCGCCGCCCGGGTAAACGCCGAGCTGGGCGTGATCGGCGCGGATGTCGCCGACGCCATCGCGGACGCCGCGGCCGAGGTCGCCGACGGCCGGTGGGACGACCACTTCCCGGTGGATGTCTTCCAGACCGGCTCCGGCACGTCGTCGAACATGAACACCAACGAGGTGCTGGCCACCCTCGCCACCGAGCGCCTGGGCCGCCCGGTCCACCCCAACGACCAGGTCAACGCCTCCCAGTCGTCCAACGACGTCTTCCCCTCCTCCATCCACATCGCCGCCACCGCCGCCGTCACCGCCGATCTGATCCCGGCGCTGGAACATCTGGCCGCCGCGCTGGAGCGCAAGTCCGCCGAGTTCGCGGAGGTGGTCAAGTCCGGGCGTACGCATCTGATGGACGCCACCCCGGTCACCCTCGGCCAGGAGTTCGGCGGCTACGCCGCGCAGATCCGGTACGGGGTGGAGCGGCTGCGCTCGGCCCTCCCCCGCCTCGCCGAACTGCCGCTGGGCGGCACCGCCGTCGGCACCGGCATCAACACCCCGCCCGGGTTCTCCGCGGCCGTGATCGCCGAGGTCGCCCGCGCCACCGGGCTGCCGCTGACCGAGGCCCGGGACCACTTCGAGGCCCAGGGCGCGCGGGACGCGCTGGTGGAGACCTCCGGGCAGCTCCGCACGGTCGCCGTCTCCCTCACCAAGATCGCCAACGATCTGCGCTGGATGGCCAGCGGGCCGCGCACCGGGCTCGCCGAGATCAACCTGCCCGACCTCCAGCCCGGTTCCTCGATCATGCCCGGCAAGGTCAACCCGGTGATCCCGGAGGCGGTGCTGATGGTGGCCGCCCAGGTGACCGGGAACGACACCACCGTCGCCGTCGCCGGGGCCGCGGGGAACTTCGAGCTGAATGTGATGCTCCCGGTGATGGCGCGGAATCTGCTGGAGTCGGTGCGCCTGCTGGCCGCCGCGTCCCGGCTGCTCGCGGACCGCACGGTCGACGGGGTCACCGCCAACGCCGAACGGGCGAGGGAGTACGCCGAGTCCTCGCCGTCGGTGGTCACCCCGCTCAACAAGTACATCGGGTACGAGGAGGCCGCGAAGGTCGCCAAGAAGTCGCTCGCCGAGCGCCGGACGATCCGCGAAGTGGTCCTGGACGCGGGGTACGTGGAGCGCGGCGACCTCACCCTGGAGCAGCTCGACGAGGCCCTGGACGTGCTGCGGATGACGCGCCCGTGATCCGGATCGCTGCGCGGACGGGCGCGTACTCCTAAAATCTGCTCATGACAGGCACGGAACGCATCGCACGCTGGAACCCCGGGGACCACATCCTCTGGCGTTATCGCGGCCATGCCCCGGACCCGGCGGGGCGTGGACAGGTGGACATCTGCCGCCCCGTGACCGTGGTGCGGGACACCGAGGAGATACTCGCGGTCTGGATGGCACCGGGTACCGAGTGCGTCAAACCGGTGCTCGTGGACGGCACCCCCGTCCACGAGCAGCCGCTCGCCACCCGCTACACGGCCCCGCGCACGGTGGTGCGGGGCCGCTGGTTCGGCAGCGGGGTGCTCAAGCTGGCGCGGCCCGGGGACCCCTGGTCGGTGTGGCTGTTCTGGAACGCCGGCTGGGAGTTCCGGAGCTGGTACGTCAACCTGGAGGAGCCGCGTACCCGATGGGCTGGCGGGATCGACTCCGAGGACCACTTTCTGGACATCTCGGTCCTGCCGGACCGCAGTTGGTCCTGGCTCGACGAGGACGAGTTCGAGCAGGCCCAGCGGGTCGGCCTGATCACCCCGGAGAAGGCCCGCTGGGTGCGGGCCGCCGGGGAGGCGGCGGTGGCGTCCATCAGGGCCTGGGGGAGCCCTTTCTCGGACGGCTGGGAGAACTGGCGTCCCGACCCCGGCTGGCGGGTGCCCGAGCTGCCGGCGGACTGGGGCCGGCTGCCGGCCCGGCTGGCGTCATGAGCACGCCGGCCGCCGGGCGGGCCCGGGAGGGCGGGCGGGACCGCCCCCGCAAGATGTCCGACTCCCGTCCGGGAACTCGCTCCGGCGCATACGGCGTCGTGAGACTCTTGATACGCCCCCTGGGGGCAAACGTAGGATCGTCGTCCGCAGGGCTGCGCCGTTCGGCAGGTGTTCGGTAATCATGGAGCGCAGCAACGGATCTGACCGCAAGTCACCACGAGTCACTTCTAGGGGGTGGAGCCGTGCCGGATGCGCGCCGCCCTGTCGACGCCACCCGTAGAGCGGGTATACCGCCTCACGAGGCGTTCGCATCGCACACCCGGCCCAGACGGACGGAAGCCCACGCGTGACGGAGCAGCCCACCTCCCACGAAGGCCGGCAGCCCTTGGCTGCCCGGCCGCAGGAACGCACCCGGCCCCGGGCGGAGACGGCCGGCGCCACAGCCGTGCCCGGGCCCGCCGTCCCCACGCCCAACGGCCCGCCACAGGACCTCCAGGACCTCGCGGCCACCGCGCGGCGCGAGGGGGACCGGCTCCGTTTCGTCGGCGCCGCCACCCGCCGGATCGCCCGGGGCATAGACCTGGACGAGATCGTGCTGGGGCTCTGCCGGGCGACGGTGCCCACCTTCTCCGACGCGATCCTGGTCTATCTGCGCGATCCGCTGCCGGTCGGCGACGAGCGCCCGGTCTCGCCCTTCGTGCTACGGCTGCGCCGGACGGACCGGCTGCGTTTAGCTGAGGACATCGCCGACTTCGGCGCCGCCTCCCCCATCCCCGTCATCGACCCGCACAACGACCTCACACCGGCCGCGGAGCTGTGTGAGGTGCGTTCCGGCGGGGCGCTGTCGGAGGTGCTGCGCGGGGTGCGGCCCGTCTTCGGCGACTCGGCGGCGGCACGGGCGGCCCTGCCCGAGCTGCTCGGCGCGGACCGGACCGTGCCCAACGGCCACCGCGCCATACTCGCCCCGCTGCGCGGCCGCCGGCGGGTGATCGGTGCCGCCGTCTTCCTGCGGCGTCCCGACCGGCCGGCCTTCGAGCCGAACGATCTGCTGGTCGCCGCCCAGCTCGCGACGCACACGGCGCTGGGCATCGACAAGGCGGTGCTGTACGGCAGGGAGGCGTACATCGCGGACGAACTCCAGCGCACCATGCTGCCGGACTCGCTGCCGCAGCCCACCGGCGTGCGGCTCGCCTCGCGCTATCTGCCCGCGGCGGAGACCGCGCGGGTGGGCGGGGACTGGTACGACGCGATCCCGCTGCCCGGCAGCCGGGTGGCGCTGGTCGTCGGCGATGTCATGGGCCATTCGATGACCTCGGCGGCGATCATGGGCCAGCTGCGGACCACGGCCCAGACCCTGGCCGGTCTGGATCTGCCGCCGCAGGAGGTGCTGCACCATCTGGACGAGCAGGCCCAGCGGCTCGGCACGGACCGGATGGCGACGTGCATGTACGCGGTGTACGACCCGGTGGCGCACCGGATCACCATCGCGAACGCGGGCCATCCGCCGCCGGTGCTGCTGCACCTGGGCGGGCGGGCCGAGGTGCTGCGGGTGCCGCCCGGGGCGCCGATCGGGGTCGGCGGGGTGGACTTCGAGGCCGTGGAGCTGGACGCGCCCGCCGGGGCGACGCTGCTGCTGTACACCGACGGTCTGGTGGAGTCCCGGCTGCGGGACGTGTGGACCGGGATCGAGCAGCTCCGGGAGCGGCTGGCCGCGACCGCCCAGCTCACCGGACCGGACCACTCGCCGCCGCTGGAGGCGCTCTGCGACGACGTGCTGGACATGCTCGGCCCGGGCGACCGGGACGACGACATCGCGCTGCTCGCGGCCCGTTTCGACGGGATCGCGCCCAGTGATGTCGCCTACTGGTTCCTGGAGCCGGAGGACGCGGCCCCGGGCCGGGCCCGCCGGCTCGCCCGCAGGGCGCTCTCCCGGTGGGGCCTGGAGGAGATGAGCGACGCGGTGGAGCTGCTGGTGAGCGAGGTGGTCACCAACGCGGTGCGGTACGCGGAGCGCCCGGTGACCCTGCGGTTGCTCCGTACGGACGTACTGCGCTGCGAGGTCGGTGACGACTCTCCGCAGCTGCCCCGGCAGCGCAAGGCGCGGGACACGGACGAGGGCGGGCGCGGGCTCTTCCTGGTGAACCGGCTGGCGAGGAGGTGGGGGGCGACCCGGCTCTCCAGCGGGAAAGTGGTCTGGTTCGAGCTGCCCACCCGCCCCTAGCGGACCCCGTGCGGGCCCGCCGGGGGCGGGCCCGCGGCCGGGCAAATGTTGCCGACAAGGTGTCGGCGGAGTTGACTGGGGAACACGGCCGAAGCGACCACACCCTCATTCCCCATGGACGGGAGGACGCTCGTGACCGAGTCACCCCCCAAGGCCCCGTACACGACCAACAACGCCGGGAACCCGGTGGAGAGCGACGAGCACTCGCTCACCGTGAGCCCCGACGGCCCGATTCTGCTCCACGACGCCTATCTGATCGAGAAGATGGCCCAGTTCAACCGTGAACGGGTCCCCGAGCGGGTGGTGCACGCCAAGGGAGCGGGCGCTTACGGCTTCTTCGAGGTCACCCAGGACGTGAGCCAGTACACCAGGGCCGCGGTGTTCCAGCCGGGCACGCGGACCGAGCTGCTGGCCCGGTTCTCCACGGTCGCCGGTGAGCAGGGCTCCCCGGACACCTGGCGGGACCCGCGCGGCTTCGCCCTGAAGTTCTACACCGAGCTGGGCAACTACGACATGGTCGGCAACAACACGCCGGTCTTCTTCGTCCGCGATCCCCAGAAGTTCCAGGACTTCATCCACTCGCAGAAGCGCCACCCGGCCACCGGGCTGCGCAACAACGAGATGCAGTGGGACTTCTGGACCCTCTCCCCCGAGACCGCGCACCAGGTGACCTGGCTGATGGGCGACCGGGGGGTGCCGAGGTCGTACCGCTTCATGAACGGCTACAGCTCGCACACCTATATGTGGGTGAACGGCGGCGGTGAGCGGTTCTGGGTGAAGTACCACTTCAAGACCGATCAGGGCATCGACTTCCTCACCCAGGAGGAGGCCGACGAGCTGGCCGGGCACGACGCGGACAGGCACCGCAGGGATCTGTACGAGTCGATCGAGAAGGGCGACGCGCCGAGCTGGAGCCTGAAGGTCCAGGTCATGCCGTTCGAGGACGCGCCGGGGTACCGGTTCAACCCCTTCGACCTGACGAAGGTGTGGCCGCACGGCGACTACCCGCTGATCGACGTGGGCCGGTTCACGCTGAACCGGAACCCGGAGGACTACTTCGTCCATATCGAGCAGGCCGCCTTCGAGCCCTCGAATCTGATCCCGGGCATCGGGCCGTCACCGGACAAGATGCTGCTGGGCCGGATGATGTCGTACCCGGACACCCACCGGTACCGGATCGGTCCGAACTACAACCAGCTCCCGCCGAACCGGCCGCACTCGGGGGTGAACTCCTACTCCAAGGACGGCCCGATGCGGTACTTCCCGTCGAACGCCTCGATGCCGTACGCGCCGAACTCCTTCGGCGGCCCGGCGGCCGATGTGGACCGCTACGGCGAGCCGGCCGGGTGGGCGAGCGCGGGCGAGATGGTGCGCCACGCGTACACCCTGCACTCCGAGGACGACGACTGGGGCCAGGCGGGCACGCTGGTCCGTCAGGTGATGGACGACGCGGCCCGGGAGCGGCTGGTCTCCAATGTCGCCGGGCATCTGAGCCAGGGCGTCTCCGGCCCGGTGCTGGAGCGGGCGTTCCAGTACTGGCGGAACATCGACCGGGAGACCGGCGACAGGATCGCCAAGAAGGTCAACGGCGGCTGACCGCCCAGGGCGCGGAGGAGCGAAACGGCACGGTGCCTGTGCCACCCGGAGGCGGGTGGCACAGGCACCGTGGTGTTTCCCGGCTCTCCGTCCGGGTCAGCGCCGGAAGCCGTCGGCTCCCGTGACCGGCTCGTCCGGCCCGCCCGGCTGGCCCGTGCCCGGCGGCGAGGACGAGGAGGACGTGGTCGGGCCGGGCGACTGGCTGAAGGTCGGCGACGAGGGCGCGGACGGCGACGAGGGCGGCGAGGACGACCGCGTCGGGGAGGGCGGCGGCGAGGTCGACGCCTCGGGCTCCTCCTTCTCCGACTCCGTCGGCGAGGGCGACGGCGAGGACGGCGGCGGCGAGGACGGCTCCGGGGGCGACGAGGACGGCGCGGTCCGCACCGGCTTCTTCACCTTCAGATCGAACCTCGCGTCCGCGTCGGCGCCGACCAGCGCTCCGGTGGTGTACGCCTTCCAGATCTGGGCCGGGATGGCGCCACCGTTGGCGCGGCCCGGGTTGATGGTGTCGGTCAGGGTGACCTGGCCGGTGCCGTCGGACTTCTCGCCGAACAGGGCCACGGCGGTGACCAGCTTGGGTGTGTAGCCCACGTACCACGCGGACTTGTTGTTCTCGGAGGTGCCGGTCTTGCCCGCGGCCTGGTAGTCACCGGCCGCCTGGATTCCGGAGCCCTCCTTGACGACGCCCTCCAGGGAGCGGGTCACGGTGTCGGCCGTCTCCCGGCTGATGGCCTGGTCGCCGGTGCCCTTCTTGGTGTCGGCCTTGCGGACCTGGTGCTCGGCGGACTTCACGATGGTCGGGGTGACCTTCTTGCCGTGGTTGTCCAGGGTCGCGTACACCCCGGCCATGTCCCAGGTGGAGGCGTTCATCGTGCCCAGCGACATGGCGGGCTGGGCGGGCCAGCCGGCGCCGTCGCGCATGCCCATGTCGAGGGCGGTCTTCTTGGTGGGCGCGGGACCCACGTCCACGATCATCTGGGCGTAGACCGAGTTCACCGAGTTGTTGGTGGCCTCCTGGACCGTGATCGGCCCATGGTCCTTGTCATTGATGTTCTCGGGCGCGAAGGCGACATCGCTGCCCTCGACCGGCCGCTTGCTGTCGCCGTCGTAGATCGTGTTGAGCCCGATCGGCAGCTCTTCCTGGGTCCTGGCCTCGTTCTCCAGGGCGGAGGCGAGCACGACGGGCTTGAAGGTGGACGCGGGCTGGTAGTCGCGCCGGGTGGCGTTGGAGAGCCAGTGCTCGGTGGCGCCGATACCGCCGTAGAGGGCGACGACCTCGCCGTTCTCCGGGTCGACGGAGGTGGCGCCGGCCTGGACGGTGGCGTGCTTCTTGTTGCCCTTGCGGTCGAGCTTGGCCTCCAGCTGCCGCTCGACGGCCTTCTCCAGGGCCTGCTGGCGCTTCTTGTCGATGTTGAGGGTGATCGTCCAGCCGCCGGCCTTGATGTCCTTGTCGCTGATGCCCTGCCGCTCCAGCTCGGTGTTGGCGGCGTCGACGAGATAGCCGACCTGGCCCTCCATCCCGGGGGCGGCCTTGGGGGCCTTGGGCACGGGGAACTTCCGCATGCCGTCGCGGGCGGACTTGTCCAGCCAGCCCTCCTCGACCATGTTGTCCAGCACGTAGTGCCAGCGCTCGGTGACGAGTTTCTTGCTGCCGTCCGATGCCAGCGCCCAGTCGTACTGGTTGGGGGCCTGGAGCAGAGCCGCGAGATAGGCGCCCTGTTCGAGGCTCAGCTCGGGGGCGTCGACGCCGTAGTAGGCCTGGGCCGCGGCCTGGATGCCGTACGCCCCGCGCCCGTAGAAGCTGGTGTTCATGTAGCCGGCGAGGATGTAGTCCTTGTCCTTCTCCTCGTCGACCTTGAGCGAGATCACCAGTTCCTTGAGCTTGCGGCTGAAGGTCTGGTCCTGGACCAGGTAGTAGTTCTTCACATATTGCTGGGTGATGGTCGAGCCACCCTGCTTGCCCTTGCCGGTGATGGTGTTGAGCAGACCGCGTGTGGTGCCCTTGATGTCCACGCCGTGGTCCTTGTAGAAGGACTTGTTCTCGGCCGCGACAAAGGCGAGCTGGACATCCCTGGGGATCTTCTCCAGGCCGACGATCTCCCGGTTGATCTGACCGGTGCGGGTCAGGATCGTGCCGTCGCTGTACTTGTAGACATTGCTCTGGAGCTCGGCCTCGGCATTGGCCTTGGGCACCGGGACCATCAGATAGACGACATAGAAGGCGCCCATGCCGAGCAGGCAGAGGCCGAGGAACGTGCCCAGCATCTTCTTCCAGGTGAAGAAGCGCCGTATGCCCTTGGGCTTCCCGGCCTTCCTGGCCGCCCGGGTCTCGCTCTCCCGCGCCCGTCGCGCCTCCGCTCGGCCCATCGCTCGTTCCGCTCCGCTCTTCGGTTCTTCGGTCTCGTCCACAAGTGCCGTACCGCCGCGGGCAGTCCGCCGGCCGCGCCGTCGGACCGCGCCGGCGTTCCCGCCCCGGGTCCCACGGATAACCAGCTCAGCAAACTAACACCGGTCGCTATGACAAAGGTCGACCGATCCGGACTTTCCGGACGTGACAATCAGCACCCCGCTCCCTGGAACCGACTCACGAGAGGTGCACAAGGTTGCGATATCGATTAATGTGTAATCACATTGCTAGCCGATCGCTAGCGTGCCCGGCCGCGCCGCTCCGCCGCGGGGCGGCCGGGCGGGCACACGGAACGAGACGGGGGACGGCATGACCGCCACCAGCACCACCACCCACGAGGACCTCCCGGACATGCCGGCACCCACGGTCCGGGAGTTCGCGGCCGGCAGCATCGGCGGCGGGCTCGCCCTGCTGCTCGGGCTGCTCGGCGTCCTCGCCGGCACCGGGATGATCGTCGCCGGCGCGGTCTCCGGCGCGGCGGCGGCGAAGATCGCCCTGATCGCCGCCGGCGTGGTCGCCGTCGCCGGCGCGCTCTTCGCGATGGGCGGGCTGAACATGGTCGCCCCCGGCGAGGCCCGGGTCGTCCAGCTCTTCGGCCGGTACCGGGGCACCATCCGCACCGACGGACTGCGCTGGGTCAACCCGCTCACCTCGCGGGAGAAGATCTCCACCCGGGTGCGGAACCACGAGACGGCCGTCCTCAAGGTCAACGACGCCTACGGCAACCCCATCGAGCTGGCCGCCGTGGTGGTGTGGAAGGTCGAGGACACCGCCCAGGCGCTCTTCGAGGTCGACGACTTCCTGGAGTTCGTCTCCACCCAGACCGAGGCCGCCGTCCGGCACATCGCCATCGAGTACCCCTACGACGCCCACGACGAGGGCGGCCTCTCGCTCCGGGGCAACGCCGAGGAGATCACCGAGAAGCTCGCCGTCGAGCTGCACGCCCGGGTCGAGGCGGCGGGCGTCCTCATCATCGAGTCCCGCTTCACCCACCTCGCGTACGCCCCCGAGATCGCCTCCGCGATGCTCCAGCGCCAGCAGGCCGGTGCCGTGGTCGCGGCCCGGCGGCTGATCGTGGACGGCGCGGTGGGCATGGTCGAGGAGGCCGTCAACCGGATCACCGAGCGGGACATCGTGGAGCTGGACTCCGAGCGCAAGGCCGCGATGGTGTCCAATCTGCTGGTGGTGCTGTGCGGTGACCGCTCGGCCCAGCCGGTCCTCAACACGGGCACCCTCTACCAGTGACCCCGCCCCCGGAGCGCAAACAGGTCCTGCTGCGGCTCGACCCGGCGGTGTACGAGGCGCTGGCACGGTGGGCGTCGGACGAACTGCGCAGCGCCAACGCGCAGATCGAGTTTCTGCTCCGGCGGGCACTGGCGGAGCACGGGCGGCTGCCCGGCGGCGCGGCCCCCATCCCCAAGCGGGGCCGGCCGCCGAAACCGCCGGAGAAGTGAGACCCGGGACCCGCGCCACGGCCGTGGCGCGGGTCCCGGCGTCCTCTACAGCCCGGCTATACACACCCCGTACAGTGCGGTGCATGTCCATCGGTCACACCCTCCTCGCGCTGCTGGAGTCCGGTCCGCGCCACGGCTATGACCTCAAGCGCGCCTTCGATGAGAAGTTCGGCCACGACCGGCCGCTGCACTACGGCCAGGTCTACTCGACCATGTCCCGGCTGCTGCGGAACGGTCTCGTCGAGGTGGACGGCGTCGAGGCCGGGGGCGGCCCCGAGCGGAAGCGGTACGCCATCACCGCCGCCGGGATCACGGATGTCGCGCGCTGGCTCGCACAGCCCGAGAAGCCGGAGCCCTACCTCCAGTCGACGCTGTACACCAAGGTGGTGCTGGCCCTGCTCACCGGCCGGAGCGCCACCGAGCTGCTCGACCGCCAGCGCACCGAACACCTGCGGCTGATGAGGATTCTGACCGACCGCAAGCGCGGGGGCGACCTCGCCGACCAGCTGATCTGCGACCACGCCCTCTTCCATCTGGAGGCGGATCTGCGGTGGCTGGAGCTGACCTCGGCCCGGCTGTCCCGGCTGGCGGCGGAGATCGGCACGGGGACGGCCTCCCCCGAGGCCCCCGGCGGCCCCGGACCGGGCGCCTCCGGACCCGGTGGTGCCGGGCCGGGCGCCCACCGGCCCGGTGTTCCCGGCCCCGGCGGACCGGGCGCCTCCGGGACCCGCCCCGGCACCACCGGGGGGACCCGCGCATGACCCCCGTACATCCCGAGCGCTCCCGGCGCCTCCGGAAGGAACCCGGCGCATGATCCCCGCAGGCTCTCTCCTCGTCGCCGAGGACCTGCACAAGAGCTACGGCCGCACCCCCGCACTCGACGGGGCCGGCTTCTCCATCCACCCCGGCGAAGTGGTCGCCGTCCTGGGCCCCTCCGGCTCCGGCAAGTCGACCCTGCTGCACTGTCTCGCCGGGATCGTCCCGCCGGACAGCGGCACCGTCCGCTACGACGGGCGCGACCTCACCGCGCTCAACGACGCCCGGCGCAGCGCGCTGCGGCGGACGGATTTCGGCTTCGTCTTCCAGTTCGGGCAGCTCGTGCCGGAGTTGACCTGTACGGAGAATGTGGCGCTGCCGCTGCGCCTTGCCGGTGCCCGGCGCCGGGCCGCCGAGCGGACCGCCGCGCAGTGGCTGGAGCGGCTGGAGGTCGAGGACATCGGGCACCAGCGCCCCGGGGAGGTCTCCGGCGGCCAGGGCCAGCGGGTCGCGGTCGCCCGGGCGCTGGTCACCTCGCCCCGGGTGGTCTTCGCCGACGAGCCGACCGGGGCACTGGACTCGTACAGCGGGGAGCGGGTGATGCAGCTCCTGACGGAGGCCGCCCGCTCCACCAACGCCGCCGTCGTGCTGGTCACCCATGAGGCGCGGGTCGCCGCCTACTCGGACCGCGAGATCGTCGTCCGCGACGGACGGACCCGCGACGTGGACCACGCCCTGTGACCCTGTCCGCCGACCGGAGGCCGATCGCGCCCCCGGTGCACGAACGGCGGGGGCCGGTCACGGTGTGGATGCGGGATCTCTGCCTCGGGCTCCGCTTCGGCGCGCACGGCGGCCGGGAGGGGTGGATTCGCAACGCGCTGACCGCCACCGGCGTCGGACTCGGTGTCGCGCTGCTGCTGATCGCCTCCTCGCTGCCGCAGATCATGGACAGCCGCGACGACCGGCTGGACGCCCGCACCCCGGCCGGGATGCTGCGGGCGGAGCCGTTCGAGCCCTCGGCGACCTCCCTGGTGTGGGCGCAGGCCGGCACCGAGTACCGCGGGCGGACGGTCGGCGGCCATCTGCTGCGGGCGGACGGCGACCGGCCCGCGCTGCCGCCCGGTGCCGGCCGGATGCCGGGTCCCGGCGAAATGCTGGTCTCCCCGGCGCTCGCCGGGCTGCTCGGCTCGCCCGAAGGACGGATGCTCGCCGGCCGGCTCGACCACCGCACGGTCGGCACCATCGGGAAGTCCGGTCTCGTCGACCCCGGCGAGCTGCTGTTCTACGCGGGCAGCGCGACCATCACCGCCGAGAACGGCGGCGCCCGCACCGACGGCTACGGCGGTCCCCGCATCGACTACGGTCCGGTCGCCCCCGTGTTCACCGCGCTGGCGACGCTGATCTGCGTGGTGCTGCTGGCCCCGGTGGCGGTCTTCATCGCGACCGGCGTCCGCTTCAGCGGCGAACTGCGCGACCGCAGGCTCGCGGCGCTGCGGCTGGTCGGCGCGGACATCCGCACCACGCGCCGGATCGCCGCGGGCGAGGCCCTCTTCGGTTCGGCGCTGGGGCTGGCGGTGGGCTTCGGGATCTTCGCCCTGGCCCGGCTGTTCGCCGGGTCGGTACGGATCTGGGGGCTGAGCGCCTTCCCCTCGGACGTGGTGCCCGTGCCCGGCCTCGGAGCGCTGGTGCTGCTGGCCGTGCCCGTGGGGTCGGTGCTGGTGACGCTGGTGGCGCTGCGCTCGGTGACGATCGAGCCGCTGGGGGTCGTACGGAACGCGGCGCCGCGCCGGCGGCGGCTGTGGTGGCGGCTGCTGCTGCCGGTGCTGGGGGTGGCGGTCCTGCTGGCATCGGACGCGGTCGCGGCCCGCCAGGCCCCGGGGACGATCCATTCGCGCCCGCTCGCGGCCGGGGCGATCCTGGTGCTCCTCGGGGTGACGGCGCTCTTCCCGTGGGTGGTCGACGCGGTGGTGGGGCGGCTGCGCGGGGGCCCGGTCTCCTGGCAGCTCGCGGTGCGCGGGCTCCAGCTCAGAAGCGGGGCCGCGGCCCGGTCGGTCAGCGGGATCATGGTCGCGGTGGCCGGGGCGATCGCCCTCCAGATGGTGTTCGCGGGGATGCACGACGACTTCCGCAGAAACAACGGCAGCCATCCGCTCTGGCACCAGCTGGAGATCTCCGCCGACTATCCGAGCACCGGGACCGCCCGGCGGATGAGCGCGGAGTTCGGCGCGACGGAGGGGGTCAGCGAGGCCCTCAGCATGGTCGAGACCTCGGTGTACGCGCAGGGGCGGGACCCGGACGACTCGCGGGAGCCCTGGTCCGCCGGACTGACCATCGCCGACTGCCCGGTGCTCACACGGCTCGCGAGAATCGCCTCCTGCGCCGACGGGGACGTCTTCCTCCTCAGCAGCAACCGGTCTCCGGAGGCGAGGACCTGGGTGGACCGGATGGCCCGCACGGGAGGGGTGCTCCTGCTGGAGGGCCCCGGCCCCGAACGGCTGCGGTGGAACCTGCCCCGGAACACCCCGACGGTGACGCCGCACCGCCCGGCGGAGACGGCCTGGCAGCACGACGGCCTGTACGCGACACCCGGCGCGCTCGACACCGGCCGGCTCTCCGAGGGCAGCACCAGGGTGCTGGTCGAGGCGGACGAGAACGTTCCCGAGGCACAGGAGCACATCCGCAACACGGCCGCCCGGATCGACCCCTCGCTGGCGGTCTGGACGATCAGGACGCCCGGGCAGGAGCAGAAGTACACCAGCATCCACAACGGGCTGCTCGCGGGCGCCACCGGGACCATGGTGCTGATCGCGGCCTCGATGCTGATCTCCCAGATCGAGCGGCTCCGGGAGCGCCGGAGGCTGCTCCCGGTGCTGGTGGCGTTCGGCACCCGCCGTGCCACGCTCGCCCGGTCGCTGCTGTGGCAGACCGCGCTGCCGGTGGTGCTGGGGACGGCGGTGGCGGTGGCGAGCGGGCTGGTGCTGGGCGCGGTGCTGCTGAGGCTGATCAACAAGGAGTTGACGGACTGGTGGCTGTTCCTGCCGGTGGCGGGGACGGGCGCGGGGGTGATTCTGCTGGTGACGGTGGTGAGCCTGCCGGCGCTGTGGCGGATGACGCGCCCGGACGGGCTGCGTACGGAGTAGCCGCGCCCCGGCGCGGCTCGGGTCGGACGGCTCAGCCCGGCTCGGCTCGGGTCGGACGGCCTGGGCGGCCCGGGCGGGTCTCAGCGGGTCAGGCGTACGGGCAGGGGGCGCAGCGAGGCCCGCAGAGCCGCCGCGAACTGCTCGAACTCCTCCTGGCGCGCGGCGCCCGCGCGCATCGCGAGGGCGATCCGGCGGGCGGGCGCGGGATCGGCGAAGCAGGCGGTCTGGAGCCCGCCGCCGCGCCCGGTCTCCACCTCGACGGCGATCCTCGGCAGCAGCGTCACACCGAGCCCGCCGGCCACCAGCTGCACCAGGGTGGCGAGCCCGGCGGCGGTGGTGGTGACCGGTGTGCCGTCGCCCCGGCCCGCCTCCCGGCAGATGTCGAGCGCCTGGTCGCGCAGGCAGTGGCCTTCGTCCAGGAGCAGCAGCGGAAGCTCGCGCAGCGCCTCGCGGGGTATGTCCTCGCGTCCGCCGAGCCAGTGGTCCTGCGGGGTGACCAGGACGAAGTCCTCCTCGAAGAGAGGCAGTTCGGTGACGCCCGGCACCCCGAGCGGCACGGCGAGCAGCAGCAGATCGAGCCGTCCGCAGGTCAGTCCCTCCAGGAGGGAGGAGGTCTGCTCCTCGTGGACCTGGAGGTCGAGATCCGGGTAGGTGTCGTGCACCAGCCGGAGGACATGGGGCAGCAGATAGGGCGCGACGGTGGGGATCACGCCGAGCCGCAGGACCCCGGTGAAGGGGGCGCGTACCGCCTCGGCCTCCTCCATCAGCGCGCCGACGGCGTCGAGCACGGCCCTGGCGCGGGCGGCGAGCCGCTCACCGGCCGGGGAGAGCAGCACCTTGCGGGTGGTGCGCTCCAGCAACTGGACGCCGAGCACCTCCTCCAGCGCGGAGACGGCCCCGGAGAGCGCGGGCTGGCTCATGCCGATGGCCGACGCGGCATCCCGGAAGTGCAGATGCTCGGCGACGGCGGCGAAGGCGCGCAACTGCGCGACGCTGGGCTGCTTGCCCCGGCCCGCTCCACTCATTGACAACTTCCTCCGATCGCGGTGGCCGAGTCTAATCGCCCGCGCGGCGGTGGAAAGAATCGATCACGAGTACGGGAGCGGGGGCCGGCGTGGGCGGCGCGGCGGCGGTGCGGGGAACCGGGGACGAGCCCCCGGCGGAGGAGATCCACTCGGGCGCCGAGCGGGCGTTCACCCTGCTCGCCGAGAACCCTGCTCGGCGAGAGGTACTACCGGGGCGCCCGCACCACGGCCGGTGTCGCCATGCCGTTCTCCTCCAGCGCGATCTCGTCCAGTTCGACGCCGCGCACCAGGACGCCGGGCAGGTCCACGAATCGGCTCAGCGCGTCCGCGATGGCCTCGGTCAGCGTGTCGGCCTCGAAGGAGCACGTGAAACGGGAGTCTCCGGGCCCCTCCTGGAGATGGATGCGCCCGTCGTGGAAGCCGGCCAACTCCGTCAGGGTGTCGTCCTGCTCCTCGGTGAGAGCGTCCTGAAGGACCAGATGGAAGTACCAGTTACGCACAGCTCGCATGCCTCCGAGTGAATCGATCAATGTCCCGGGCCTCCTCCCCCTGGTTCTGCGGGGTGCAGGACACCGTGTGCCTGCGACTGCACGGGCAGCAGACCACATAACCCCAGCGGTGCCCCTTCCCCGTGCGCGCCACCTTCAGCCCCGCCGCCTCCGCCCTCCTCAGCGCCGCCTCGACATCCTTCTTCTGGTGCCGGTCACCGATCCCCATGACCGTACGTACTACTCTCCGACCGCGAGGAGGATACGGAACCGTCGGCGAAACCACCCGATCGAGCCATCTCCCGGTGCGCCGCGACGACAGAGATTGATCGGGGTCGCGAATCACACTGACCCGATTGATCGATTTCACCCGTGATCGCGGATATGACAGGGTGCATTTGTCCAAACCCTCACGCACACCCTGGAGTAACACCGTGCTGACTGTCGGCGACCAGTTCCCCACCTTCGAGCTCACCGCCTGCGTCTCCCTGGAGACCGGCAAGGAGTTCGAGGTCATCAACCACAAGTCCTACGAGGGCAAGTGGAAGGTCGTCTTCGCGTGGCCGAAGGACTTCACCTTCGTCTGCCCGACCGAGATCGCCGCGTTCGGCAAGCTGAACGACGAGTTCGCCGACCGTGACGCCCAGGTCCTCGGGTTCTCCGGTGACTCCGAGTTCGTGCACCACGCCTGGCGCAAGGACCACGCCGACCTGCGTGACCTGCCCTTCCCGATGCTGGCCGACTCGAAGCACGAGCTGATGCGCGACCTGGGCATCGAGGGTGCGGACGGCTTCGCGCAGCGGGCCGTCTTCATCGTGGACCCGAACAACGAGATCCAGTTCACCATGGTGACCGCCGGTTCCGTGGGCCGGAACCCCAAGGAGGTCCTGCGGGTGCTGGACGCGCTCCAGACCGACGAGCTGTGCCCGTGCAACTGGACCAAGGGCGAGACCACCCTGGACCCGGTCGCGCTGCTGGCCGGTGAGTGACCCATGTCCCTCGACGCGCTGAAGTCCGCCCTGCCGGAGTACGCCAAGGATCTGAAGCTGAACCTCGGCTCGGTCATAGGCAACAACGACAAGCTCTCGCAGCAGCAGCTGTGGGGCACCGTCCTCGCCACGGCCATCGCCTCGCGCAGCCCGATCGCGCTGCGGGAGCTGGAGCCCGAGGCGAAGGCGAACCTGACGCCGGAGGCGTACACCGCCGCCAAGGCAGCCGCCGCCGTCATGGCCATGAACAATGTGTTCTACCGGACCCGGCATCTGCTCTCCGACCCGGAGTACGGCACCCTGCGCGCCGGGCTGCGGATGAATGTCATCGGCAACCCGGGCGTGGAGAAGGTCGACTTCGAGCTGTGGTCGCTCGCCGTCTCCGCCGTCAACGGCTGTGGCCAGTGCCTGGACTCGCATGAGCAGGTCCTCCGCAAGGCCGGGGTCGAGCGGGATGTCATCCAGGAGGCGTTCAAGATCGCCTCTGTGGTGACCGCCGTGGGCACGACCCTCGACGCCGAGGCCGTGCTCGCGCCGTAACGGCGCGGTACCGGACGAAGGCCCCGCCGCGACACGCGGCGGGGCCTTCTCGGTCCCGGCGTCAGCCCTCTTCGGCCCCGGAGCTCTGGAGCCGCTCCATCAGCGCCGCCATGTCGTCCTTCACCAGCGGCTCCAGCCGTGCGACATCCGCCGGGCGCAGTTCCCCGTCCGCCCCTCGCGGCGAGGAGATGCGCATGCTGATCGTCGCCCGTCCGTCCAGCACGTGGAGGGACGGTACGTCCTTGTCGACGCTCTGGACGAAGAAGGCGCGCTCGCCGAGTCCCCCGACCGGGACCAGCTCGTGGTCCTCGCTCTCGTTCAGCTCCTCGGCGGCGACGGACGCGTCGAACTGCGGCTCCGGGTCGGTCCGCTTGTGCAGGGTGTAGGTGATCGAGCCGCTGCCGGTCATCTCCATCGCCGGGTCGCCGTTCCCCTGGCCGCCGAAGCTGAACCAGCAGTGCGCCCTGTCCATCGCCGGGTCCTCGCGCCCGCTCTCCTCCGCCCCCGTCTTCTGCCCGTAGAGGGAGGTCAGCTCCGGCATGGCCGCGTCCTCGCAGAGGTTGCCGCTGGCCCGGTAGCCCTGGAGGTCCGGTGCGCGCGAGGTGTACGCCCAGAGCCCGCCCGCCCAGACCGCCGAGGCGGCCACGGCACCGCCGAGCGCCCAGAGCCAGGCCCGGGGCGGCGTGCGGCGGGGCGCGCCGGCGGGCTCCCCGGGGTCGTGGTCGCGGTCGTGGTCGTGGTCCCCGCCGGGGTCGCGGCCGGGAGCGGGGCGGCCCGGGGACCCGGCGCGGCGCACCGGCTCCCCGTCCTCGCCGATCAGTTCGAGGTCGGAGATCATTCCCGCGGCCCCGGCGGCGGGGCGGGCACGGCGGCCATGGCGGTGGCGGGAGCGGGAGCGGGGTCGGAGGGCTCCGGCGGCCGGGCGGCGACGGCGTTCAGCGCCTGTTCCCTGCTGTACGCCCGGAGATAGCCGACGACCGTGTTGACGACCGCCACCAGCGGTACGGCCACCACCGCGCCGCCGATCCCGGCGGTCACCCCGCCCACCGCCACCGCGAGAACGACCGCGAGGGGGTGGACCCGGACCGCCCGGCCCAGGATGAAGGGCTGGAGCACATGCCCCTCGATCTGCTGCACGGCGAGCACCACGACCAGCACCATCAGCGCCGTGAACACCCCCTGGGTGACCAGCGCGACCACCACCGCGAGCGCGCCCGACATGACCGCGCCGACCAGCGGGATGAAGGCGAAGAGGAAGATGAAGACGGCGAGGGGCACGGCCATCGGGACATCGAGGATGTAGATGCCCAGACCGATGAAGATGGCATCGATCAGCGCGACGATCACCGTGCCGCGCACATAGGCGGTCAGGGTCCGCCAGGCGCGCGGCCCGGCCCCGGCGACCCCGGCGCGGGCCTGGGTGGGGACCAGCTTGAGGGTCCAGTGCCAGATGCGCTTCCCGTCGTGGAGCAGGAAGAGCGTGGAGAACATCGCCAGCAGCAGGCCGGTGAGGAACTCCACCATCACCGTGACGCCCTGGAGCCCGGCGGAGGTGATCTCCTGGGTGTTGGTGGAGATGGTGTCGCTGAGGTTCTTGGCGATGCCGTTGATCTGGCTCTCGGTGACATGGAAGGGGCTGTCCAGCAGCCATCGCTCCAGCTCCCCGATACCGTCCCTGACCCGCTCGGACAGGTTGTCGAGGTTGTCCATCACCTGCCAGACGACGAACCAGCCGACCAGGCCCATGACGACGAACCCGGAGACCGCCGTCACCGCCGTGGCGAGCCCGCGCGGCAGTCCGAGCCGCCGCAGCCGGGCCACGGTCGGCTGGAGCAGTGCGGTGATCAGCAGCGCGGAGACAAAGGCGAGCACCACGAGCTGCACGGCGCTGATCACGCGCATCAGCACCCAGAGCGTGCCCGCCAGCACCAGCAGCCGCCAGCCGGCCTCGGCCGCGACGCGGATGCCCCAGGGGATGACGGTGACGGGCTCCGGGCGGGCGGGCACATCGGGCGCGTACGCGGGAGGCGCGGGGACACTGAGCGGCGCGGCGCCGTCCGTCCCGTCGGACGCGCCGTGCCGCCCGCGCTCGTCGTCCTCGCCGGTGTCGGCGCGGCGTTCGTCGAGCCGCTCGGATATCCGGCTGAGCCCCGATCCGATGTCGGAGAGCCAGCCCGGCAGTTTCGCCATGTTTCTTCCTCTTCCCCCATGAACTCCCGACGACGGTACACGCATCGGAGCCCTCCACCGGGGAAACGGTGGAGGGCTCCGATGACGCGACGAGGCGCGGTGCCAGGGCACGCGAGCCCAGCAAGATCCAAACGGAAGGTCCTAGTACCAGCGGTTGGCCTGCCAGAACGACCAGGCGCCACAAGGGCTGTCGTACCGCTCGTTCATGTAGTTGAGGCCCCACTTGATCTGGGTGGCGGGGTTGGTCCGCCAGTCCGCGCCGGCGGTCGCCATCTTGGTGGCGGGCAGCGCCTGGACCAGTCCGTACGCACCCGAGGACGGGTTCTCCGCCTTGTAGTTCCAGGTGGACTCGCGCTGCACGATGTTGCTGAAGCACTGGAACTGTCCGGCGGGGATGATCCCCCGGGCGATGGCCTGGACCTCGGCGACCGTGTAGGAGCCCTTCGCGGGGGCGGAAGCGGAGGCGGTGCCGACGGTGTCGCGGGCAGCGGCACGGCTGGCCCGCTCCTCCTTCTCCTTCTTCTCCCGCTCCGCCTTCTCCTTGGCGGCCTTCTCCTCGGCCAGGCGCTCCTGCTCGGCCTTCGCGTCGGCGGCTTCCTTCTTCGCCTTCGCGGTCTTGGCGGCCTGGTGGCGGGCGTCCTCCTCAGCGGCCTTCTTGGCGGCGGCGTCGGCGACGGCGGCCTGGGCACTGGCCTGTTCCGCGATGGACGCGACCTGCACCTGGGCCTGCTGACCCATGGGTATATCGGCGAGGAGGGTCGCGTCGGCGGCGGCCGTCTCCAGGTTGTCGTTCGCGGGCTGAGCACTGCCCGACGCGACGCCTACGACGGCTCCGACGGTGGTGACCGCGGTGGCTGACGCCACGGCGAATCCCCGGACCGAGATCCGGCTCACACGATTTCCTTCCAGCATCACCCGCGCAGGTGACCCTGCGGGCGAATCGTGCCCCTGGCACGGGCCTCCCACTGCGTTGGGTCACAGGAGGCGCTGGCCCGTGGTCAACTCCGCTGCGGGAGTGGCCGAAACAGCTTGCGGGCGGCACACGACGGCAGGTCTTGAATTGTTTCACCGGTACGGTGCACCGGCGGTGGGGTTGTTCTGTCGTGTGCGGGGCCTGACGGAAGCAAGACTCTGCCGGAACCGGCCACCGCAAGGCAATTCTTCGATACGTGGGATAGATCACACTCGTTTGGGTGTGGAGGTCCCTGGAAAGAGCCGCACAACACGACGCCGCCCCAGTACGCTTCTGCGCTCCAGGGGCGGCGTCGCCAGTCCTTCCACCGCATCAGATCTGGACGTCCTCCAGCATTTCGGTCACCAGTGCGGCGATCTGCGAACGCTCGGACCGGGTGAGGGTCACATGCGCGAAGAGCGGATGGCCCTTCAGCTTCTCGACCACGGCGACGACTCCGTCGTACCGCCCCACGCGGAGATTGTCCCGCTGTGCCACATCGTGGGTGAGAACGACCCGGGAGTTGGCGCCGACCCGGGAGAGCACCGTCAGCAGGACATTGCGCTCCAGGGACTGCGCCTCGTCGACGATGACGAAGGCGTCGTGGAGGGAGCGGCCCCGGATATGGGTGAGCGGGAGGACTTCGAGCATCCCGCGCCCGAGCACCTCCTCGATCACCTCCCGGCCCGCGACCGCGGAGAGGGTGTCGAAGACCGCCTGGGCCCAGGGGCTCATCTTCTCGGCCTCGGTGCCGGGGAGATAGCCCAGCTCCTGCCCGCCCACCGCGTACAGCGGCCGGAAGACCATCACCTTCTGGTGCTGCTGGCGCTCCAGCACCGCCTCCAGGCCCGCGCAGAGCGCGAGCGCCGACTTGCCGGTGCCGGCCCGGCCGCCGAGGGAGACGATGCCGACCTCGGGGTCGAGCAGCAGATCGAGCGCGACCCGCTGCTCGGCGCTGCGGCCGTGAATCCCGAACGCCTCCCGGTCGCCGCGCACCAGCCGTACGCTGCCGTCGGCGGTGACGCGGCCCAGCGCCCTGCCGCGCTCGGACTGGAGGACCAGCCCGGTGTGCACCGGGAGCCCGTCCGCCTCCGGGGCGTACACCCTCTCCTCGCTGTAGAGCAGGTCCACCTGTTCGGCGGAGAGCGTCAGCTCCGACATCCCGGTCCAGCCGGAGTCGGTGATGGCCAGCTCCGCGCGGTACTCCTCGGCCAGCAGACCGACGGACGAGGCCTTGATGCGCAGCGGCAGGTCCTTGGAGACGACGGTGACGTCGTACCCCTCGGCCTGGAGGTTCCTCGCCACCGCCAGAATCCGTGAGTCGTTGTCACCCAGTCGGAACCCGGCCGGAAGCAGAGCGGGGTCGGAGTGGTTGAGCTCGACCCTGAGGGTGCCGCCGAGGTCGCCCAGGGGAATGGGGGCGTCAAGGCGTCCGTACCGGATACGGAAGTCGTCCAGCAGGCGCAGCGCCTGGCGGGCGAAGTAACCCAGTTCCGGATGGTGCCTCTTGGCCTCCAGTTCCGTGATGACCACGATCGGGAGCACGACCTCGTGCTCGTCGAACCGGGTCGGGGCGTTCGGGTCGGCCAGCAGGACGCTGGTGTCGAGAACATAAGTGCGCCTGTCGGGCAGCCGGCGCTTTGTGCTGTTCACCACGGAAGGACGTACCCCCTCGGATGAGGTCGGCGGTGCGACGCCGTCGCGGGCCAGATGGTCTCCCCGCCGCAGGGCGCGGGGGACCTCCCCGCCGGAGGCGGGGGGAGAAGCCGGGCTTCAGGCCACGATGCGTGGGCCGAGCGCCGGCCCTCCGCGTGGTCCGCACAGGGGGTGCGTTCCTTCGTGTGCAAAGGGCCTCCCGGGTGAGTGGACAGCGCCACTCACTGAGATACGACGTTCGTGGATCGGACGTCGACCTGGAAGGGATATTCCCTCGAACACCCGCCGCCATGCCACGGCGTGGGGCTACGACTGGATGAACAGAGGGTGATCGGCTGTGGTGACGTGCTGCTCAGCCGCCGTAGCGGCGGTGGCGGGCCGCGTAATCACGGAGTGCTCTGAGGAAGTCGACCTTGCGGAAGGCGGGCCAGAACACCTCGCAGAAGTAGTACTCCGAGTGGGCGCTCTGCCAGAGCATGAACCCCGAGAGACGCTGCTCCCCGCTGGTGCGGATGACCAGATCGGGGTCGGGCTGACCGCTGGTGTAGAGGTGCCGGGAGATGTGCTCGACATCGACGATTCCGGCCAGTTCCGCGACGGTGGTGCCCTTGTCGGCGTACTCCATCAGCAGGGAGCTGACCGCGTCCGCGATCTCCTGCCGGCCGCCGTAGCCGACCGCGACATTGACGAGTATCCCGGTGTGGCCGAGGGTGGCCTGCTCGGCCTCCTTCAGCACGGTCTGGGTGCGGGCGGGCAGCAGGTCGAGCGTGCCGACGTGGTGGACCCGCCAGCGGCCGTCGGCGGCGAGCGCGCGCACGGCGTCCTCGATGATGCCGAGGAGGGGGCGCAGTTCCCGCTCGGGCCGGTCGAGGTTGTCGGTGGAGAGCATCCAGAGGGTGACCACCTCGACCTCGGTCTCGGCGCACCATCCCAGCAGCTCCTGGATCTTGCTGGCGCCGGCCTTGTGGCCCGCCTCGGTGGAGCTGCCGGACGCCTTGGCCCAGCGGCGGTTGCCGTCCAGGATGACTCCGATGTGCTTGGGCACCTGGGCGTGGTCGAGCCGGCCTTCCACCCTGCGGGCGTAGAGCCGGTACACCAGGTCACGCAGGTTCACGGAGTCCACCTCGGTTGTCTCGGCTCGGTTGTCTCGGCTCGGTCGCCCCGGCTCGCCGTTCCGGCCGGGAGGCCGGGTCGCCCGCCCCGGACGCCCGGGGCCGGGGCGCGGCTCGGGGGCGCGGCCCGGAGCCGGGGCCGCGCTCGCGGGCGGAACCGCGGCCGGCGCGCCGGTGGACCGGCGCACCGGATGGTGCGGTCCGGCCGGAGATGTACGGCGGTCTCCGGCGCCGTGGCGCCATCCCTGAAACGGCCACACTACTGCGGAAGGGACAGACCGGCCCAACCCGGTCTGTCACAAGTCCGTGATAAAGAGGGAGGTGTGACTGATCCCTCTGTATACCTCGCTGCGGCCGACCGGTACGACACCATGGAGTACCGGCGCACCGGCCGTTCAGGGCTGCGCCTCCCGGCGATCTCCCTCGGCCTCTGGCACAACTTCGGTGACGACCGGACCCTCGACGCGCAGCGCGCGATCCTGCGCCGGGCCTTCGATCTGGGGGTCACCCATTTCGATCTGGCGAACAACTACGGCCCGCCTCCCGGCTCGGCCGAGCTGAACTTCGGCAAGCTCTTCGCGCAGGATTTCGCCCGCCACCGCGATGAGCTGATCATCTCCACCAAGGCCGGCTATCTGATGCACCCGGGCCCCTACGGCGAGTGGGGCTCGCGGAAATATCTGCTGTCCTCCCTCGACGCCTCGCTGAAGCGGATGGGGCTGGAGTACGTGGACATCTTCTACTCCCACCGCTTCGACCCGGAGACTCCGCTGGAGGAGACGATGGGCGCGCTGGCCACGGCGGTACGGCAGGGCAAGGCGCTGTACGCCGGTGTGTCGTCCTACAACTCGGAGCAGACGGCCGAGGCGGCGCGGCTGCTGCGGGAGATGGGGGTGCCGGCCCTGATCCACCAGCCCTCGTACTCGATGATCAACCGCTGGACCGAGGACGACGGGCTGCTGGACACCCTGGAGACGGCGGGCATGGGGTGCATCGCCTATGTGCCGCTGGCGCAGGGAGTGCTCACCGGGAAGTATCTGCACGGCATCCCGGAGGGCTCGCGGGCCACCCAGGGGAAGTCGCTGGACCCGGGGCTGCTCTCGGAGGAGGTCGTGCGGCGGCTGAACGGGCTGAACGCCATCGCGGAGCGGCGCGGGCAGTCGCTGGCGCAGCTGGCGCTGAGCTGGGTGCTGCGGGACCCGCGGATGACCTCCGCGCTGATCGGCGCTTCGAGCGTGCGGCAGCTGGAGGAGAATGTCGCGGCGCTGGCGGGGGCACCGCTGAGCGCGGACGAGCTGACGGAGATCGATGTCTTCGCGGTGGACACCGAGGGCGCGAACATCTGGGCCAAGCGGGGCTGAGGCCGGGCGGCGCCCGGAGCCCGATGGCGCCGGCCCCCGGGCCGGAAAAGAAACCGGGCCGGTCCGTGGGGGGGGATACGGACCGGCCCGAGGGGGGGTTTCCACCATAACGCGTCGCAGGTCGTGGTGCGCGCCACCGGGAGGCGACCGCGTGTCGCGGCGGGCGCGAATGGCCAAAGAGCACCGGCCCGGGGCCCGTGATCCCGGGGGTTCCGGGCCTCTCGGGCCCGGGATCGGCGGCCTCGGCGCCGGGGACGGAGAGCCGGCGGGCCGGGCGTGTCCCCGGGCCCGTACCCCCGAAGAGGGACCCCGGCCGCGGTGCGCGGGGTTGACGGCCGCCACCGGGGCGGGCCGGGGCGGGCACGACCGGCGCGGGGGGTGCTGCGGGCTCTGGCCCGGCAGCGCGCGGGCGGCCGGGCGGGGTGGCCGTGGGCAGGGCCGGCGGGTCGGCGAAACGGGCAGGGCTGGCAGGGCTGGCAGGGCCGGCAGGGGGATGCTCAGGCCGTGGAGCCGGAGGCCGGGGCGGAGTCCTTCGTCCTGCGGGCGATGATCTCCTCCATATGGGTCTCGCCCCAGAGCCCCAGCGGCAGCAGCGCGGTGTTCAGGGCCTCCCCCAGCGCGGTGAGCGAGTACTCGACGCGCGGCGGGACCTCCCGGTGGACCTCGCGGTGGACGACACCGTCCGACTCCAGCTCCCGGAGCTGCTGGATCAGCATCTTCTCGCTGACACCGGCCACCGCCCGCCGCAGCTCCCCGAAGCGCAGGGTCCCGGCGTCGTGCAGCGCCCACAGGATGAGCGCCTTCCACTTGCCCCCGACAACATCCATCGCCGCGTCGAGACCGCACTGGTACGCCGGCCTGATCCTGGTCACGGCCACCCTCCGGGATCGTCAGCACTGATGATCCCGCCAGTAGACCACCCTCCCCGGCCCGCCTCGGGCCCGGCCCCATGCGGACAGGGAGCGGCCTCTCTCTCCGTTCTGCGGTCGGCGCGTGACGCCGGCCGCGGCGCGGTCAGCCGGCCGGCCGCAGCCGCAGCAGGGTGATGCCGTCCCGTACGGCGACGCGCCGGTAGCCGTACGAGCGCTGGGCGGCGGCCAGTTCGGCGGCCTGCTGCTCGGGGGGATAGGGCCAGTGGCCCGTGCGGTACGGCCAGGCCTCGGGCGCCCGGCTGTCGTGGACGATCCACTCGGCGGTCGGGCGCGGCAGCCTCTTCCGGTGGTACGCGTAGAGCCGGGCGTCGACGGGGAAGGCCGGGAAGAGCACCACGTCGCAGCGGGAGGTGAGCTGGGGCACCAGCCGGTTGGACGCGGCGACGGACGCGCCGTCGGGGATGCGCGCCAGCAGGGCGCGGGCCGCCTCGACATGGGCGGTGGTGCGCCAGGTGGCCCGCTGGGCGAGCTGGGCCAGCGGGAACGACGGCAGCATCACGAGCGTCACCGCGAGGGCGGTGGCCAGCGAGGCCCTGACGTGGCGGGCGCCCAGCGGATGTCCGCCCCTGCGCCAGGGGCCCAGCGCGTCGATGAGCCCGGCGATGACCACGGGCATCAGCACGGCGCTGTAGTGGAAGGACGTGCCCCAGTGGAAGCCGTTCTGCGAGAGCATCCGCCAGGCCAGGGTGGGGGCGGTGAGCAGTGCGAGCGGGGAGCGCAGGGCGAGCAGCGCGGCGGGCGCGAAGACCAGGATCAGGGTCATGGCCTTGATGTCCGGCCGGAGCGCGTCCAGCGGGCCGAGGACGACGGTGGCGAGGAGGGAGGCGTGGGCGCCCTCGCCGAGGTTGCCGCCGTGGGCGTAGCCGCCCGCCGGGTGGAAGGCGGGCAGCAGCACCTTGATCTCGATCGCGGAGGCGAGGACTCCGGCGCCGGCGGTGAGGGCGCCGAGGCGGCGGGGGCCCTTCCAGGCCATGACACAGCCGACGGCGGCGAGGGTGAGCCCCAGATCCTCCTTGATCAGTACGAGGGGTGCCGCCCAGGCGACGGCCGCGCGCCAGCGCCGCCGCCCGAGCGCGACGGCGGCACAGGAGAGCAGCGGGACGGCGAGCGCGACCTCGTGGAAGTCGAAGGCGGCGGCCGACGCGATGCCCCAGCTCAGTCCGTAGCAGAGCGCGACGGCATGGGCCGCTCGGCATCCCAGGGTGCTCCGGGCCCAGGTCACGAGCGGGACGACGGCGACGGCGAGCAGCGCGGACTGGGCGGTGAGCAGACAGAGGGGGGAGGGCCAGACGCGGTAGAGGGGGGCGAGGAGGGCGAGCGCGGGGTGGAAGTGGTCGCCGAGGAGGTTGAAGCCCTCGCCGCGCAACGGGACGACAGGGGCGCGGAGTCGGGCGTAGGCGCGGACGGCCTGTTCGAAGATGCCGAGGTCGTAGCCGGTGGTGCGGAGGAGGGTGTGGCGGCGTACGGCGACGGTGGTGTAGAGCGCGAAGAGGACCGCCGCCCAGCTCCAGGGGAGGAGGGCGGCGGGGCGGCGGGTGGCGGGGCGTGATCCGGGTTCCGGGGCGGCGGGCCCGGGGGGCCCGGGGGGCAGCGCGCGCCGCACCGTCAGGCTGTCAGAAAATGTCCGCATACATCCGGACTCTAGACGGGGGTGAGGAGGGCTCGGCGCGTCAGCCGGGGGCGTGTCCCGGGGGCCTGGGTTCAGGTGGTGGCGGAGAGGGCTCCCAGCAGCACCCCGGCGAAGGCGCCTGCGGTCATGAACGGGCCGAAGGGGATCACCGACCGGCGGCCCGCGCGGCCCAGGAGCATCAGCCCCGCTCCGTACAGCGAACCGAACAGGAACCCCGCGAACGCCCCCGCGAAGAGGGCCGGCCAGCCGTGCCAGCCGAGGACGACACCGAGCGAGAGGGCCAGTTTCACATCGCCGAAGCCGAGGCCGCCGGGGTGGATCAGAAAGAGCAGCAAGTAGGCGGCGCCCAGGGTCAGACCGCCCAGGAGCGCCGCCGGCCAGGAGCCCGCCGCGCCGGGCAGCAGCGAGACCGGCCCCAGGAGCAGGGCAGCGGCGGCGGCCAGCGGGAGGGTGAGACGGTCGGGGAGCCGGTGGACCCGCCGGTCGACGAGGGCGAGCAGCACGGCGAAGGGGACCAGCAGGAGCCAGACGGCGAGTTCGGGGCGGGGTCCGGTGGCGGCGGCGAGCGCCGCGCAGACGAGCGCGGTCACCACGGGGACGGCTGCCGCGCCGGGCGGGGCGGGGCGGGCGCAGGGCGCGCACCGGGGGCCGCCGAGCCAGCCTCGCGCGGGCCCGGTGAAGGGGTGGCCGGAGGGGCAGGTGTCCCGCCAGGTCTCCTCCGGCTCGACGGAGAGCCGGAAGGCGGCGCGGGGGACGAGCAGACCTGTGGTGGTGCCCCACAGGGCGGCGACGGGGATCAGCGTGACGTCCACGCCTTCGAGGCTAGGCGGCGGGCGCCCACCCGGTCTTGGGCCCGGGGGGCCCAGGGAGGGGAGGGGAGGGTTGGGGGGTGGGGTGGGTTCCGGCCGTGGCGCGCGGGGTGTGGGGTCCTGGCGCACAGGGTCCGTCCGCAGACTCCCCCAGAACTGCCACCGGGAGGCACCCCAAGACGGGCCGGAGGTGCCGGACGGGCCGGATTTGTGCGGGTCACCTGTGGCACATGGGCTGTGCCCGAACACCGGACAGGCCGGAATGCGCGGGCCACCTGCGGCACAGGGTCCGTCCGCGAACTCCCCCAGAGCTGCCTCCGGGAGGTACCCCCAGACGGGCCGGGGGTGCCGGGCGGGCTGAGAATGCCCGGGATTCCCGGGGCGCACGGCCACCCCCACGCCGTCGGGAGGGGCGTACCGTCGGGGGATGAGGCGATCGCGGGAATGGCGGGACGGGGAAGCCGAGTTGTGGATCGGGGGGCGCGGCGGCCCGGTGGTGCTGGAGATCGCGGCGAGCCACCGCACCCGGCGGCGCGGGCTGCTGGGCCGCGACACCGTGGAGGGCGCGATCCTGCTCGCCCCGTGCAGCGGCATCCACACCCTGGGCATGCGCTTCACCATCGACGTCGCCTACCTCGACCAGCGCCTGCGCGTCCTGGACCTCCACACCCTCCCGCCCGGCCGCCTCGGCCGCCCCCGGCTGCGGGCCCGCTACGCCCTGGAGGCCCGGGGCGGAGCCATGGCCGCGTGGGGCATCACCCGGGGCGCCCTGCTCAGGATCGAGCAGCCCTGACCCAGGGAGTTTCTTTCGGATCGGGCCGGATCGGTGAGCGGGGTCCGGTGCCGTGGATCGCGAGGCGGAGGAGGGAGCCCACGCGGAGCGCCGGCGACCGGCGACAACGCGGCGGGGCGCGGCACCGGGGCTCGCGAGCCCGGCACGATCCGAAAGAGACGACCTAGTGCGCGGGCGGGGACGCGTGCCGCCCCCTGCCGCGACCGAGACCGAGCCGCACCGCCCCCGTCCAGCAGAGCAGTCCGAGCACCAGCGCGGACCCCAGCCCGATCCCGGTGAAGCCGACGACGGTCATCAGCGTCTCGCGGGTCTCGTCGTCCTCCCCCAGGGCGTCCTCCCGGTCCTCCTCGCTGATGCCGAACCCGTTCGCGACCGGGTCGCTCAGATAGGCCGGGCCCCGCTGGCGCTCCCCCTCGACCCCCACCCGCAGGGTCACCGGCACCGACCGGGCGACCTTCCGGTCGAGCGCGACCCGGATGTAGTAGACGCCCGAGAAGCGCATCGCGCTGGTGTCGTCCTCGTCGATGACCCGGTTGGCATAGGCGGCCGGCACGGTGGCGAGCGAGACCTTGGCCGGCCGGCCCAGATAGTGGGCCCCGTTGTCCTCGACGAAACCCCGGGCGGTGTTGAAGACGGTGACCCGCACCCCCTTGTTCACGGCCGCCGCCTGCCCGGCGGACACCCCGCCGAACTCCGCGTCCACGAAGAGCTGCTGCCCCCAGTCCACCGGAACCTTGTAGAACCGGCTCTGCCCGGGCCCCAGCGAGTCCTTCCACACCCCGTGCGCCACCGGCGACGCGTCATTGAACCCGGACCCCCCGGTGACCCCCTTCGCCGCTCCCGTCACATGATCGGGTGTGTGCGAGTGCCAGGTGGCCGGCGCGCTCGGCCCGGTGCCCCCGCCCTTGAGCCCCGGCTCGGTCATGTACTTCAGCTCGACGGTCCAGCCCCTGGCGTTCGAGCCGCCGGCGCGGCCGATCCACTCGACGGAGTAGAGATAGTCGCCCGCGGTCTGGCACTCCCGGCCGCGCCCGATGCGCCGGGTCGAGTAGTCGGCGGTGGGCAGCGAGGTGGCACCGCCGAAGGTGATGTCATTGGTGACGCTGCACTCGGCGCCGTCGGCGGACCGCAGCGAGACCCGTATCCCGTCCGTGGCGGCGACCCCTCGGCCGGCGGGCGGGGCGAGCACGGCGGAGACATAGGCGTTCGACGTGTCGTCCAGCTCCACCCGGTAGAACTTCCGCTGCCCCGCCGAGATGGTGTCCGTGTAGGTGCCCCGGCTGAGCCGGGGGCCGGGGGTGCCCGCGTCGGTACTGCCCCGGACGGCCTGCGCCTTCGGGTCGGTGCGGTACGCGGAGGTCCAGCTCACCGCCGAGGCCCCGGCGGAGGTGACGGCGGACTGGAGAAGCGCGCAGACGGTCCCGAGGACGATCCCGGCCCGCAGCGCCCCGGCCCGTGCCACCACCCGGCCGGCCGTCGCCGTCCTGCCCCGCCTCATCCGCGCGCCCCTCAGCCCACTCGTTCGACAGTCGGCCCGCAGCGTACTGCGGGCCGACCGTGTCACGTATAGCTGGCGTCACAATTGCGGGCTGTTACATCTTATCGGACCGGTCCCATCGGTCAGTTGGCGCCGCCGGTGGGGAAGGAGACCTCCACCCGGCGGTTCTTGCGGCGGCCCTCCTCGGTGGAGTTCTCGGCGATCGGGTAGTCCTCGCTGTAGCCGCGGACCTCGTAGGAGACCGCGGGGTCGTTCAACTGATCGCTGAGCAGCCCGTGGACGGCGTCGGCGCGCTTCCTGGAGAGCACCCGGCCGTGCTGGTACGTACCGAGGTTGTCGGTGAAGCCGAAGACCCGGATCTTCCGGCCGTTGTGCTTCTTGATCTCCGCCGCGATGGCCGCGATCCGTCCGCTGGCCCGGGAGGTCAGCTCCGCGCTGTCCTTGCCGAACAGCACCTCGGCCTGGAGCGCGAACTTCAGGGACACCTGGGTCTCCTCACGGCGCTCCTCCCCGCCCTCGGTCTCGACGATGGAGACGATGTCCAGCACCCGCGACTGGGCCAGGGTGGCGCCGTCGCGCATCCTCAGCCCGGGGTTGTCACCGTCGATCTCCGGCGCCGTGGAGACCGGCTCGGTGCCCGGCGGCACGCTGGGGTCGTCGACGGCCGGCGCACCGGAGCCGGGCGACGCCGAGGCGGAGTCGAGGTGGAACCCGGTGAGCAGCAGCACCACCGCCAGCGACACGGCGGCCGGCCGCCGGCCCGCCGTGCGCGTTCGCCGCCGCGCGGTCGTGGTCATGGCGTCCATCAGCTGATCTCGATCGAGGCGCTGGGCATGAGCGGGATCTGCACATCGACCGACTCCGTCCCCTTGGGGGGCGCCGGGAACTGGGCGAAGAAGTCGACGCTCTGGCCCGCGTCGAGTGCGCTCAGGCCGGTGGTGGTGAGCGGATAGCCGTCGGTGTCACGGAGGACGTAGTAGCGCTTCTTGTCCGACTTGTCCACCAGCGTCATCCCTCCCAGCGAGGGGCCGGTCTTCTTGACGTGACTCTCCTGTCCATTCCACTGGATGGGCGCGATCTGCTGCTTGCTCGCGTTGTTCTTCAGAGCGCCGGAGACCGTGAGGAAGCCGCCCGCGTCCCGGACCGCGCTGCGGATGGTGAACTGGAATCCGTTGCTGCCGTCGATCACGGCCAGCGGTTCCTCGCTCTGCGGCTCGGTGGTGCCCTCGCCCTCGTCGGGCTGTCCGGGCTGCCGCGGAGTGGTCGCGGCCCCGGTGTTCTTCTTGTCCGACCCCTCCGAGCCGTCCGAGCCGCCGTCCCCGCCGCCACAGGCCGTCAGGGAAAGCGACAGCGCCGCCGCCACGAGGACCGCGGTCACTGCCCGTTGGGCGTGCGCTCCGTGCCGAATTCTCATCAGTGCTGTTCCTTTGCGTTCGCTGACGGTCAGTCCCCGTCCAGCCGGACGGTGAAGAGGTCGGACATGTCAGGGAGCCGGTCCGGCTGCTCCGGATCGATGGTGAGGGACTCACCGTCGCAGGAGAGCGTGCCGGGCGAGACCGGTTCCTCCTCCGGCGGGACGGAGGGCTCACCCTCCTGGCCCCCGTTCTCCTCGCCGGGGCCGTCGCCCTCGCCCTCGCCGGGCGGGGGTGACGACGGCGGCTCCTCGGACGGCGTGAAGGTGCAGCGGGACTCCACCACGGCGGTGGCCGTGGCCTCGGCGCGGTCGTCCTCGGTGCCGGGCAGGACGGTGTCGCCGAGCGGTGCCGACTCGACGGTGACGGCGTAGCCCCAGCGGCCGTCGTCCAGCGGGGCGCAGCCGTCGCCGAGGAGCGTGGTGCCGTTGGCCTGGGCGAGCCGGGCGGCCTCCGCGCAGCCGGACCCGGACGACTCCTCGGCGCCGCCGCCCAGGAAGTCCCGGAGGAAGTCCGGATCGAACATCCCCTCGGTCAGCTCCTCGCCGAGGCTGTCGCGGGACTCCTGCGCCGCCGCCAGCGCGGCGGCGTCCGCGCCGGACTGGGCGCCGTTGCGCGTGGCGCCCGCCTGGCCCACGGCGAAGAACGCGAGCGCGAGAAAGAGCAGGCCCGCCACCATCGCGATGTAGATGGGGGCTGCCTGCCCTGCCTCACGCGCGCTCCGGTCCGCGGCGGCTACTCGCCGCCGCCACCACCGCCGCCCAGGATCTCGCTGACCCTGGCCCGCAGACCGTTGGCGATGCTGTCCGCCACTCCGGAACCCACGAGTGCCGCGATGATCGCGGCCACCAGGACGATCACTCCGACGTACTCGACGGAGCCCTGCCCCGCCTCGCGCCGGTCCTGTGCCGCCCGTGCGGCTGCCGCCATCCGCGACGCGATGAACAGACGGGCCCTGATCGCGGCCTTCAGCGTCACATTCGGCATGGGCTTCCCCTCCGGCGCCGGTGGCGGGAGCGCCGGCCGGCTCGTACGAGTGCATGGCGCGGCCCACCGGTACCGCGTTCACTCGGCCGGTCCGGAGGGCAGCGTGAGAAATGTACGCCGCGAGCGCCCCGCCGGGAATGGGCCCTCGGGCCCAACTCCGTCTCCGGTGCGGGCGTTGGACCGCCCGTCCGCGCCATCCTGGTCCGCTCATGAGGGGCCGGCCCCCCTGCGCGCGAGGCCGTGCCAGACGGCGATGGCCTCGCCCCGGCTGCCCGCGTTCAGCTTGGCGAAGATCCGGTTGATGTGGTTCTTGACCGTCTTCGGGCTGATGAAGCAGAAGGCGGCGATCTGCTGATTGGTCAGACCCGACGCGATCAGCTCCATCACCTCCACCTCCCGCCGGCTCAGCTCGGTGATCACACCCCGCAGCCCGTCGGCCGCGCCGGTCCCCACCGATGAATGTCCCACATTCGCTTGCGTAAGCGAAGACCGTTGAGCACATTCCCGGAGAGGGGAATCGGGCCACAATCCAGGAGATGTGCGGGTCATATAGTGATCCTTTGCGGCGGTTCCCGGCACAGTGTGTGCGTTCGCAGATGTTTTCACCAGGGCAGAAAAACCCGTGCGCGAACCCTCTCCCCGACGGACCGAGGCTCCCTGGGGCTCCCCGCGCACCCCGGCCAGGAGCGCGCCCTCGGCCGAGCGCGACAGCGGCGCCCCGCCCGCCTCGATGTCCCGCACGGCGGCGACGAGTTGCTCGGCGGTGAACTCGCCGTGGACCAGATAGCCGCCCGCGCCCAGCCGCAGCGCCTCGTGGACGACCTCGCTCTCCCGGCTGTAGGTCATCATCAGCACCGGCGCCAGCCGGACCAGTGACGGCAGGGCCGCGAGACCGTCCGTCCCGGGCATCCGGACGTCCAGCAGCACCACATCCGGCCGGTGCCGGGCCACCACCTCGCACGCCTCGCGCCCGTCGGCCGCCTCCGCGACCACGTCGAGACCGGCCCGGCCCTGCAACAGGGCGGTCAGACCCGCCCGTACGACCGGATTGTCGTCGGCGACGACGACCCGCACTCTCGTCGGCGGCGGGTACGGGGACCTGGGCGGTGGGGCATGCGGCGGTACGGTCCGGTGCGCCCCCGGGACAGGGGGGTGAACGTCGTGGTCGTCCGGCATGGCGGCCTCCTCTCGGAACACGGTGACGGGGTCTCGGCTCAGCTTGGACAGGGGGAACGGGGCCGGGCCGCCGGGCGGCGGACCGTGTGGACGCGGGGGCTGCGTCAAGCCCCTCCGGCGATGGAGGAGCGCGGGTACGGGGGCGTGCCCCCGGCGGAGGGTCCGGCGGGGGGCCCGCGTGGCGCGGGGTCGGCCGTGGGCGCGGGGTCGCGGCCGGTCACCGGGGACGGCCGGTCCAGCGCGGCCAGGGGGAGTTCGAGGCGTACCTCCGTGCCCTGTGCCGCCAGGCCCCGGCCGATCCGTATCCGGGCGCCGATGGACGCGGCCCGCTCCACCATGCCGACCAGCCCGAAGTGGCCGGAGCGGCGCAGTCCGTGGAGCGTGGTGCCGGGCGGCAGTCCGGGGCCGTCGTCGTACACGCTGATCCGCAGGAGGTCCCCGGTCACCCCCGCCGAGACGGACACCCGCCCGGGGCCGCCGTGGCGGTGGGCGTTCTCCATCGCCTCGGCCACGATGGTCAGCGCGTGCCGGGCGACGGCGGGCGGCACGCCGGGCGGGGCCGGGCCGATCCGGTGGAAGGCCGCCCGTACCCCGCCGCGACGGGCGAAGTCCTCCGTACGGGCGCGCAGCTCGGCCAGCAGGTCGACGCCCTCGCCGTCGAGACCCGACTCGCGGCGCAGATCGGAGAGGAGCTCCCGGGACTCGGCCGCTGCCCGCCGCGCCGCCCGCGCCACCAGCTCGGCCCGGTCCCGCACGGTCACCGGGTCCATCCGGTCGGCGGAGTGGGCGAGCCCGTCGGCGGCGAGCGCCAGGCCGTGCAGGGTCTTGGCCACCGAGTCGTGCATCTCCCGGGCGAGCCGGGCGCGCTCGCGCTCCACGGCCCCGGCGACCGCGAGCCGGGCCCGGGCCTCGGAGAGCGCCTGGCCGGCCGCGCCGAACCCCAGCATCAGCCGCCGCAGGGTGCTGCCCAGCGCCCCGGCGAGCACACAGAGCCCGGGGAGGAGCAGCGCGGTGAACCGCGCGTCCGTCTGGTCGTTGACCGCGTGCGCCCCCGCGACGATCAGCGACTGGAGCACGGCGAAGACGGCCGCGCCGCGCCAGCCGGAGATCAGCCCGGCGAGGAGGGGGGTGCAGATGGTGACGTACGCGAGAGTGGAGTCCGGGGACGCGGTGACCAGCAGCAGGGCCCCGAAGGCCATATCGGCGCCGAGCAGCCAGGGGTGGCGCAGCAGGACGGGCCCGAACCGCTCCCAGTCGCGCAGCAGGACGTACGAGGTCATGAAGGTGACCAGCACGGCGGCCCCGACCAGCCAGCTCGCGGGCCCGGGGCTGGTGCCCGCGAGGGCGAAGGGGACGGCCAGGGCGATCATCGCCAGCCGGAATCCGAAGACCTGGCGGCAGAGCGCCTGGAGGGCGTTGACCTGGAGCGGGAGCGAGGGGGAGGCCGCCGGCTGACCGGGGTCCGGCTCCCGGCCCGCCCCGGGCCCCGGCCGGGGGCTCCCCCCGGAGAACCGCCGCTGGTCGTGCCCCATGTCTCACCTCCCGTGCGCCGCTCGTGGTCGCTCGTGGCCGCTCGTCCCCGGTGCCGCCTCGCGGGCACGGCCCCGGCGGGGTGCCCGGCCGGGGCGGTGGCCCTGTCTCAGCCTCCCAGGACCTCCCCCAGATCGACCCCGGAACCGTAGTAGAAGCTCATGATGATCAGGATCATCGTCGCGGGCAGCATGATCAGGGTGACCACGAGCGTCGACTTGGGCACGGCGCGGGCCGCGTCGCGGCGGGCGTTCTGGGCGTCGGTGCGGCGCATGTCCGTGGCGATCTGGATGAGGGTCTCCACGATCGGCGCGCCCAGCTCCTCCCCCTGCTGGAGCGCGGTGACGAACATCGACACCTGGTCCGAGTCATTGCGCCGGCGCAACTGGTCGAAGGCGTCCCGGCGGCTCACCCCCATGTCCATCTGGCGCAGGGTGATGCGCAGTTCATCGGCCCAGGGGCCCTCGTACTTCTCCGCGACCCGCTCCAGCGCCTGCCGGAAGCCGAGCCCGGCGGAGACGACGACGGCGAGGACATCGAGGAAGTCGGGCAGGGTCCGTTCGATGTCGGCCCGGCGCCGGCGGATCGCCGCCTTGAGGATGACATCGGTCCACAGCAGCCCGAAGAGCAGCAGCAGCACGGCGAAGACCGGCTGTCCGCGCAGCAGCATCGACAGCGAGGCCAGCACCCCGAGGAAGCCGTAGACGGCGCGGCGGGCGGCGTACCGGTCGACGGTCAGGCCGTGCGGGTTGCCGGCCATGTCGAGCCGGCGGCGCAGGGCGTCCACCCGTTTGGGGCCCATGGCCCGCAGCACGGCGGGGGCGTACCGCATGCCGAGCCGGTCGATGGCCGAGCCCACGGCCGTGGTGCGGGTGGCGCCCACCTCCAGGGCGAGGGCGAGATCGCCGGGGAGTTTCGCGTCGGCGCGGTACATGCGGATGCCGTGGAAGACGCCGTGGACGGCGACGGCGAGGAGCGCGGCGAGGAGCAGTCCCATGGTGTCGTCCTCCCTTCTCAGATCTGGATGCGGGAGACCCGGCGGATCAGGAACGCGCCCAGTCCGTAGAGCCCGAAGGCGATGACGGTGGCGGCCTGCCCGGCGAACGATCCGGTCATCCGGTCCAGGGCGCCCGGGGTCATACCGTTGATCATCAGCAGAAAGCCGAGGCCCAGCAGGGGGACGGCGAGGGCGGTGACCTTGATCTGCGAGAGCATGGTGGTGACCTCGCGGCGGGTCTCCTTCCGCTCCTCCAGGGACTGGGTGAGGTTCCGCAGCGAGGTGACGACCTGTCCGCCCGCCCGGTTGGCGAGGATCAGGGTGGTGACGAGGACGCTCAGCTCGCGGGAGGGCAGCCGCTCGCCGAGCGCGCCGAGCGCGTCGTCCAGGCTCTGGCCGACGGCGAGCTGATCGGCCACGATCCCCAGCTCCTGGCCCGCCGGGTCGTCGAGCTCCTCGGCGGCCATGGCGAGCGCGGTGCGCAGGGCGAGGCCCGCCTGGGTGGCGTTGGTGAGGACGCGGGTGAATTCGGGGAGCTGGTTGATGAAGGCCTCGGTGCGCTTGGCCCGCTGCCAGCCGAGGAAGGCCCCGGCGCCCCACAGCCCGACGACGGCGCCCAGGACTCCGAAGAAGGGGGTGAAGACCGCGCCGACGGTGAAGTAGAGGGCGAGCAGCACGGCGAGCACGTGGACGGCGTACTCACCGGGGGTCAGATCGAGGCCGGTGGCCGCGATCTCGCGTTCGATGCGGCGGCCGAGCCGGGTGGTGCGCAGCCGCCGGTCGAAGCGCCGGAAGCGCCGCCGCCGGCCCGTCGCGCTCCCGGCGGGGCCGCTCTGGCTCATGCGGTCGACCAGGGCCTGCCGCTGGGCCCGGCCCGAGGAGTAGGTGTGCACGCCGATGACACCGAGCACACCGGCGAGCAGGGTGACCCCGGCTGTCAGAAGCGGGAGATTGTCCATGTCGGGCGGGGACCTCTTCGATGGGGGTACGGGGGGTCAGACGACCGTTCGGCGGACGGCGAGCTGGTCCTCGGAGTCGGCGACCCCGAAGACCGGGGGCAGCGGCTCGTTCTTCAGATAGAGCCGCTCGGCGACCCGCCGGGGCACCGGGTAGTACGCGAACTGCCCGTGGATGCGCCCGTCGGCGGACATCGGCTGGGCGTGGAAGCGGCAGACGGAGACGATGCGGTACTCCTCCCGGCCGTAGGAGTCGACCACCGCGATCTCGGTGACCCGGCGGGAGCCGTCGGCGTGCCGGGTGAGCTGGACGATGACATCGACCGCGCTGTTGATCTGGTCCTTGATCGCCATGAAGGGGATATCGACCTCGGACATGGAGGCCAGGGTCTGGAGCCGCATCAGCGCGTCCTCGGCGCTGTTGGCGTGGACGGTGGCGAGGGAGCCGTCGTGGCCGGTGGACATGGCCTGGAGCATGTCGAGGGTCTCGCCGCCGCGCACCTCGCCGACGATGATGCGGTCGGGCCGCATGCGCAGCGAGTTGCGGACGAGGTCGCGGATGGTGACGCGGCCCTTGCCCTCGACGTTGGGCGGACGGCTCTCCAGGGTGATCACATGGGACTGCTGGAGCTGGAGTTCGGCGGAGTCCTCGATGGTCACGATCCGCTCGCCCTCGGGGATCAGCCCGGAGAGCGAGTTGAGGAGGGTGGTCTTGCCGGTGCCGGTGGCGCCGGAGACGATCACATTGAACTTGGCCCGCACCAGACCGGCGAGGAGCAGGGTCATCTGCTCGTCCAGCGAGCCGATGGCGATCATTTCCTGGAGGGTGAAGGCGCGGGGGAAGCGGCGGATGGTGAGGATGGGGCCGCTGAGGGAGAGCGGCGGGATGATCACATTGACCCGCTCGCCGGACGGGAGGCGGGCGTCGACCATGGGGTTGGCCTCGTCGACCCGGCGGTTGACGGTGGAGACTATCCGCTCGATGGTCTGCATGAGCTGCTCGGCGGAGGAGAAGCGGAGCGGGAGCATCTCCAGCCGGCCGCCGCGCTCGACATAGACCTGCTCGGGTCCGTTGACCATGATCTCGCTGATGGAGGCGTCCTCCAGGAGCGGTTCCAGGATGCCGAGGCCGAGGGCCTCGTCGACGACCCGGCGGATGAGCTGGGCGCGCTCGGCGCTGGAGAGCACCGGGCCCTCCCGGCTGATGATGTGCCCGAGGACCCGCTCCAGCCGGGCCCGCCGCTCGGCCGCGGCGAGCGCGGACATCTCGGCGAGGTCGATCTCCTCCAGCAGCTTGGCGCGGTAGACGATGACGAGGCGGTTCTCCTCGCTGTGGCCGTTGACCGGCTCGGGGCTGCTGATGCGCGCCCGCAGGCTCATGGACTCATCTCCCAGGTGCTGCTCGGTCTTTCCGGTGGTACGGGTGGTGCGCGCCGGCCTCGGTTGGTACGGGTGGTGCGCGCGGGCCTCAGTCGCAGCGCATCGTGACGGTGCGGCTCGCGGGTCCGAAGTCGAGGACGGGCAGCAGGGCGGGGACATCGACGGTGGCCGTCGCCCGGACCTCGGAGCCGGGGGCACAGCCGGCCTCCACCCGCGCGCCGTCGGCGAGCCAGCCGCTGATCGCGGCCAGACCGGCCGCCGGGCCCGTGCCCGCGCCGTCCCGCTGGGCCTCGGCCCGGGCGGCGGCACGGGCGGCGGTGCCGGCCTGCTGGGCGGTGTAGGCGACCAGGCCGAGCTGGATGGCGGCGACGCCGACCAGGATCAGCAGGGTGATCACCCCGGCGAACTCCAGGGCGGCCTGGCCCCGGTCCCGGTCCTCCCCGGGCCTCATGACAGGGCCCCCCGCGGATGCTCGTCGACCGCGGCGGCCTCGGCGTCGACATCGAAGGGGAAGTTCGCCGCGCCGGGGAAGAGGATGGGGACCGAGATCCGCACCGTGGCACGGAACAGTCCATCGCCCCGCCGGCAGCTCGATTCGACCCGCCAGGCGTCGGGGAGGTCCTCGCGGACCGCGGCGTCACAGGCGGAGGGTCCGTCCACCGCGCCCGCCCTGGCGCCCGCGTCCGCCGCGTTCCCCGCCAGGGAGAAGGTGTAGCCGATGAGCGCGCCCTGCCAGAGGACGGCGAGGGTCGCCAGGATGACCGGCAGGGTGCCGGCGAACTCCACCGCCACCTGCCCCCGGTCGTCCCACCGCCCCGCCGCTCCCGGCCGCTCCCGGGCCGCGCCCCGGCCGCCGTGCCGTACGTGAGACCTCATCGCCCTCCGTACCCCCTCACCGTCATCGCCGGGACCGCGTCCTGCGGAGGCCGATCGAACCCCGGTCTCCCCTGAATCTGCCCTGCTTCTGGTCCGTCTCCCGCTCCTTGACGAGCCCGAGTTCGCCCGCGAGCGCCCACAGGGCCTGTTTGACGGCGGATTTGGGCTCCAGATCCTGCATCCGGCCGGCGTCGACCACGGACTGGAGTTCCTTGTACCCGGCGGGGACGGCGGTCCGGGCGACCCGGGTGCCGGTGATCTTCTCGATCAGGGGCGGCTGGATCTCGGTGGCCCGGTTGTGCCGGTTGACGACCGTGACCGTCTCCTCCGCCTTGCGGATCTGGAGCCGGTCCCAGAGGCGGACCATGCGCTTCGCCGCGCGTACGGAAACCACGTCCGGAGTCGTCACCAGCAGGGTGGTATCGGCCATTTCCACGGCGGCGGCGTTGGCGCTGTTCATCTGGGTGCCGCAGTCGATGACGACGACCTCGTACCGGTTGCGCAGGGCGCTGACGATCTGGCGCACGGCCCGGTCGCTCACCTCCTCGCCGCGCTCCCCCTCCGCCGGGGAGAGCAGCAGCCCGATCCCGGTCTGGTGGGCGAAGAGGGCGTCCTGGAGGACCCGGGGCGATATGTCCTGGATGGCGGCGAGGTCGGCGATCGAGCGGCGGAACTGCACATCCAGGTAGGAGGCCACATCGCCGGCCTGGAGATCGAGGTCGGCGAGGGCGACGGTGCGCCCGGACGCCTGGGCGGCCAGGGCGAGCTGGACGGCGGTGACGGTGGCGCCGACACCGCCCTTGGCGCCGCTGACGGTGACCACGGTGCCGCCCGGGCCGGTGAAGACGTCACCGCTGTGTCCGAGGTGGCGCCGGACCCCGGTGGACCAGCCGGCCGCCGCCTGGACCCGCTGGGCCAGTTCCTCGTACGAGAGGGGGAGGGCGACCAGGCCCCGGGCGCCGGAGTCCATGGCGGCCGAGTAGAGACCGGGGCCCGCGTCGACGGTGACCAGGATGACGCCGACGGAGGGGAAGCGCAGCCCGACCTCCCGGATCAGCTCCAGCGCGGGCACCGGGCCGATCCGCTCATGGACCAGCACGACCTCGGGCAGCTCGTCGAGGGACTCGGCGGCCAGCCGGGCGAGCAGATCGAGCAGCGAGGTGGAGTCCCCCACCGGAGTGGCCGGTTCCGCGTCCGGGAGCTGGGCCAGCAGGGTGGTGATGGAGCGGGCCGCGTCGGCTTCGCCGACCGCCGGGAGGATGCGTGTGGTCATACAGCCCTCACCTGTTCTTGTCTTCGTCGAGGGTGTAGGTGCTGTCCCCGGGGCGCAGTGCGGAGGAGCCGCCCCTGGCGAGCAGGGCGAGCCGGACGTGTTCGGCGAAGGACTCGGCGTGGGCGACGCGCTGGGCGTCCTTGGTGCCGAGAGCGAAGGTGATGGGGACCGCCTCGCGGGAACCGCCGCGGTCGTCGTCGCGGCGGTCGAGCGGGGTGAGCCGGCCCACGTCGATGACCCGGGCGCCGGGCACGATGATCCGGGACTGGTCGGCGTCGTCCTGGGTCTTCCCGGCGAAGGTGGCGAAGATATTGACCCGGTCGCCCGGGGTGATCTTGCCGGCCACCCCGGTGGCGGCATCGATCATGATGGCGATCTCCTGCTCCCCCGACGCCAGTTCCGGCCGGTCGACGATCATGTCCTTCTGGAGCAGTGAGCCCTTTTTCAGCTGGGTGACGGCGATCTTTCCGCTGACCGCCGAGAGATCGGTGACGGCGCTGTCCGAGAGCCAGCGCTCGGGCATGCTGACCTTCTCGAACTGGCCGGCCCGCAGCGCCGTATAGGGCGCGACATCGGACTTCACCCGATAGGCGGGAACCTCGGGGCCGACCTTCGAGTTCACATCATTGATCACCGATATCACGCCGGCGAACGCACCGATGGCGCACAGCACCGAGAGAAGCAGAAGGATGACACCGCGTCGTTGGCGTGAATTCATGTGCTGGACAACCTCGTTCGCTGACTTCGCTGGATGCGCTGGATTCGCCGGGTGTGCCGGATGCGCCGGATCGCCCGGATGGGCTCTCCCCGCGAATCCGCGGACTTCGCAGACAGGGGCTGACGGAGCGGACTGAGCGGGACACCCGGCGCGGCGCCCGCCCCGTCCGGCGGGCGGGGCACGCCGGACGGGCGGGTGGCGTCGGGTTCATCGTGCCTACCGGTGCGGCGGGAAGCGGGTCGGGCGCTGAATCCGGCAGGTCACGGCGGTGATCTCCGCGGTACTCACGGCCCGTGGTGCGCGGGGGCGCCGTGGTGGGGGACGCCGGCGTCCCCGCCCGGGCCCGCCGCCGGCAGGGTCGCCGAGCAGAATCCGCAGCGGTCACCGATGAGTTCGATTCCGCACCAGGTGCACACCTCTCTCCGTACGGACGCGACCAGTTGATAGAGGGTGGAGATGTCCGGCAGGAAGGCGGCGAATTCCGTCAGCTTGCCGGTGCCCCACCAGAGCGGGGAATCCGCGGGCAGCGCGGTCTCCTCCACTACTTGTGTCTGCCACTGCGGCGCCAGGGTCTTTTCGATCCACTCCGACTGGAGCTGTCCTTCCGCCACCACCAGCCGGGTGGTGAAAGCGGGCCCGCCGAGCCGCCCGCCGCCGCCCACCTTGACCAGTTCCGGCGTGGGGTTGGCGAGTACCCCGAACTGCGCGCCCGGAACCCATGACTTGGCGTGGGACTTCAGACTCACCGGCACCCGGTCCAGCCGGGTGACGGAATTGAGCAGCGCCCCCGCATAAACGTAGTGGGAGAGCAGCCGGGCCGCCGATGCGAGAATTCCGGGGCCGAAGTCGCAGACCGACAGCTGACGGAGCTGGCGGACGAGGACCGCGATACCGAGCGGCGGGAGGTCCACCTTCAGCAGCGCCAGCCGATTGGTCTCCAGGGCGGACCGCACGGTGTGCAGCCGCCGTTCATGGGCGAGCGGCAGACAGGACGGATAGAGCGCGACCACGTACCCGTGCTGTTCGAGCAGGACGGACGTGGCGGTGAGGGCGTCCTGGAGCGGCTGGGCGTCCGGCGGCGGAAGCAGAGCCGCCGTGGGCGTGTGCTGGTCCATCGGCGGTAGCACCAGATCTGCGCTGGTGACAGCTATTGCGGTCGGCACGCTGGTTCCCCGTTCGGCTCCGGTCACCGGTGGTCCCGTGACCGCAGATACGTACTGCTCGCTGCTCCTGCACGAGCACTTTATCCGCGACGGTGAAACCAGAGAACACCTTGCTGAACCCAGAGCCCCGGGGCGCGCACGCTCCGCACAGGCCAAAGCTCACCAAAGGATGACGATCTGTACGCCCATAGCAGGGGCGCGCGGGAGTGCGCACCCCAGGGTATGGCTGAAAACCGATGGCGCTTCCACGGCACCAATCACTGCTTGAGGGCTTGACAACCTCATTGGTCTGGACCAGTTTTACGACCCAGCGGTGGCCACCGTTTCTCACCCTCCTCCCCCCAACTCCCCCACTGGAGGCAGCAAGTGGACCGCACCACACGCTCGCGGAGATGGCTCGGCGGAGCCCTGGCCCTCGCAGTCGGGGCCGGGCTCACCGTCACCGGCATGACAGGAACAGCGCAGGCGGCGGACATCAATGTCGCCAAGAACGCCGGGTTCGAGTCGGGACTCTCCAGCTGGACCTGTGCCGGCGGCAGTGGCGTGAACGTCTCCATTCCCGTGCGCAGTGGAGCCTCGGCCCTCAAGGCGACACCGGGCGGACAGAACAACGCCCGCTGTACCCAGACCGTGGCCGTGAAGCCCAACTCGACGTACCAGCTCAGCGCCTGGACCCAGGGCGGCTACGCCTACCTCGGCGCGAGCGGCACCGGCACCACCGACGTCTCCACCTGGACCCAGGGCAGCGCCGGCTGGAGCCAGCTCAACACCAGCTTCCGCACCGGCGCGAGCACCACGTCCGTCACGATCTACACCCACGGCTGGTACGGGACCCCCGCCTACCACGTCGACGACGTCAGCGTCTTCGGCCCCGACGGCGGTGGCGGCCAGGAGCCGGAGCCCGTGATCCCGCCGGCCCCCTCCGGGCTGGCGCTGGGCGCGGTGACCTCGTCCTCCATCGCCCTCAACTGGGGTGCGGCCTCCGGCGCGACCGGCTACAACGTCTACCGCGACGGCGCCAAGGTCCAGTCGGTGACCGGCACATCGGCCACCGTGACCGGGCTGACCGCCAACACCTCGTACCAGTTCCAGGTGACGGCGACCAACAGCGCGGGCGAGTCCGTGAAGTCCACGGCCGTCTCCGGCCGGACCAGCGACGGACCGGTGCAGCCGAACCCCGTGGTGCCCAAGCACGCGATCACCGGGTACTGGCAGAACTTCAACAACGGCGCGACCGTGCAGAAGCTCCGTGACGTGCAGTCGGCCTACGACATCATCGCGGTCGCCTTCGCGGACTCCACCACCACGCCCGGCGAGCTGACCTTCAACCTCAGCCCGGCGCTCGGCTACGCCAACGTCGCCGAGTTCAAGCAGGACATCGCCGCCAAGAAGCAGGCCGGCAAGTCGGTCATCATCTCCGTCGGCGGCGAGATCGGCAATGTGACGGTCAACAGCGACGCCTCCGCGACCGCCTTCGCCAACAGCGCCTACGCGCTGATGCAGGAGTACGGCTTCAACGGTCTGGACGTGGACCTGGAGCACGGCATCAACTCCACCTACATGACGAAGGCGCTGCGCCAGCTCTCCGCCAAGGCCGGCCCGAACATGGTGCTGACGATGGCCCCGCAGACCATCGACATGCAGTCCACCTCGACCGAGTACTTCAAGCTGGCGCTCAACGTGAAGGACATCCTCACGGTCGTCAACATGCAGAACTACAACAGCGGCTCGATGCTGGGCTGCGACGGCAAGGTGTACTCGCTGGGCACGGTGGACTTCCTCACCGCGCTGGCCTGCATCCAGCTGGAGAACGGTCTCGACCCCTCGCAGGTCGGCATCGGGGTCCCCGCCTCGACCCGGGGCGCGGGCAGCGGCTATGTCAGCCCCACCGTCGTGAACAACGCGATGGACTGCCTCACCAAGGGCACCAACTGCGGCACCTTCAAGCCCGCCAAGACCTACCCGAATCTGCGCGGTGCGATGACCTGGTCCACGAACTGGGACGCCACGGCCGGAAACGCCTGGTCGAACTCGGTCGGGGCGCACATCAAGACCCTGCCGTAACCGCTTGACGGCGGGGCCGGTCCCACACCGGCCCCGCCCCGCACCGGCGGCCCCCGGGCCGCCACCGGACCAGTCGTACGAACCCGTCCACCCCCACGCCAAGGGTCGTACGACATCCATGGCAGCGCCACCGCATCCGCGGGGGCGCTGCTGTGCGTTACGGGCCGGTCCGCCCGCCGGCCCGGGCCGGCCCACCCGCCCTCTTGACCCGGGCATGTCAGGTCCAACAGGATGTGGGCGCCTGTTCGCACGATGCACGCGCCGGTTCCACCCTCCCAGTCCACATCCTGGAGACAGCATGCGACTTCGGATACGCGGCAGCGGCCGGAAGGCCGCCACGCTCAGCGCCCTGCTGGCGCTCGCGGTGGCGGCCCCCTTCACCGCCAGTGCGGCGCCACCGGACCCCGGGGCACCGGCCTCCAGGGCACCGGCCGCCACCGCCGACGAACAGACCCGGCAGTACCGGATCAGCGGTGAGACCACCGTCGCCTCCCGGACCGCCATCGCGGCGAGCGGGGCCACCGTCGACGAGGCCGGCGACCACTCCACCGTCGTCAGCGCCACTTCCGCGCAGGTGAAACGGCTGCGGGCGCTGGGCCACCGGCTGACCGCGCTGCCCGGCCCGCCGGCCCGTACCGCCGGCGGCCCCGTCCAGGCACTCGACTTCCCGCCCGCGGACTCGCGCTACCACAACTACGCCGAGATGAACACGGCGATCGACCAGCGGATCGCCGCCCATCCCGACATCATCAGCAAGCGGGTCATCGGCAAGAGCCACCAGGGCCGGGACATCATCGCCGTCAAGATCAGTGACAATGTCGCCACCGACGAGAACGAGCCCGAGGTCCTCTTCACCCACCACCAGCACGCCCGTGAGCATCTGACGGTGGAGATGGCGCTCTATCTCATCCGTGAGCTGGGCGACGACTACGGCACCGACTCCCGGGTCACCAACGCCGTGAACAGCCGGGAGATCTGGATCGTCCCGGACGTCAACCCGGACGGCGGCGAGTACGACATCGCCACCGGCAGCTACCGCAGCTGGCGCAAGAACCGCCAGCCGAACACCGGCTCCACGGCGGTCGGCACCGATCTCAACCGCAACTGGAACTTCCGCTGGGGCTGCTGCGGCGGCTCGTCCACCTCTCCGGGCTCGGACACCTACCGGGGCCGCGCGGCCGAGTCCGCGCCCGAGGTGAAGGTCGTCGCGGACTTCGTCCGCAGCCGGGTCGTCGGCGGACAGCAGCAGATCAGGGCCGGTATCGACTTCCACACCTACAGCGAGCTGGTGCTCTGGCCGTACGGCTACACCACCGCCGACACCGCGCCCGGCATGACCCAGGACGACCGAAACGCCTTCGCCGCGGTCGGGCAGAAGATGGCGGCCAGCAACGGCTACACGCCCGAGCAGGCCAGTGACCTCTACATCACCGACGGCTCGATCGACGACTGGCTGTGGGGCAACCAGAGGATCTTCGGCTACACCTTCGAGATGTACCCGGGCAGCTTCGGCGGCGGCGGGTTCTACCCGCCCGACGAGGTGATCGAACGGGAGACCAGCCGCAACCGGGACGCGGTGCTCCAGCTCCTGGAGAACTCGGACTGCATGTACCGCTCGATCGGCAAGGAGGCGCAGTACTGCGCCTGACGGCGGCGGTACGCGGCGAGCGGGCCGCCCGGTCGGCACCGGGCGGCCCGCTCGCGCGCGGCGGGGGGCCGGATCAGCCCAGGACCGCCAGGGCGTCGATCTCGATGAGCAGCCCGGCGGGCAGCCCGACATAGACCGTCGTACGGGCCGAGGCGGGGGCCTTGAGGCCCTGCTCCTCGAAGTAGGCGTTGTAGATCTCGTTCATCTCGGCGAAGTGGTCCACGTCCGTGAGGTAGACGCGCATCATCATCACGTCGTCCCAGCTCGCGCCGCCCTCCTCCAGGATCGCCTTGACGTTGGCGAAGGTCTGGAGGGTCTGCTCGCGCAGGGTGGGGCCCGCCGGGGTCGGGGCCTGGCCCTCGACGGCCGGGAGGAAGCCGACCTGGCCGGCGACCTGGAGGATGTTGCCCTTGCGGACGCCGTGGGAGAACTTGGCCGGCGGGGCGGTGTGGGTCGCGGGGGTGATCGCGGTCTTCTCGGTCATGCGGGTTCCTTCGGGCTGGTCGTGTCTCTACGGGGTCGGACGGTTCAGTGCGGGGTGCCGGAGCCGGAGTACTCCCGGCTGATGGCGTCGGCGGTGCGGCGCACCAGCGGGAGGAGGGTGAGCAGCTCCTCGGCGGTGACGACCACATTCGGCGCGGAGACCGACATCGCGGCGACGACCCGGCCGGCCGCGCCCCTGATGGGGGCGCCGATGCAGTTGATGGACTCCTCGTGGCCGCCGAGGTCGGTGGCCCACCCCTGGTCGCGGACGGCGGCCAGCTCCTTGAGGAAGGCGGCGGCGTTCGGCGTCGAACGGGAGGTGTACAGGGGGTAGTCGAGCTTCTCGGCGATGGCGCGCCGCTCGTGCTCGGGCAGATCGCCGAGGAGGAGTTTGGCGACGGCGGCGACGGTGATCGCGACGGGTTTGCCGATACGGGAGTACATCCGGACCGGGTAGCGGCTCTCGACCTTGTCGATGTAGAGCACCTCGCTCTCCTCGTACACGGCGAGATGGACGGTGTGTCCGATCTGCTCGTTGAGGGTGACGAGGTGGGGGTGGGCGATGTCGCGCACGTCGAGGTTCTCGACGGCCTCCTGCGCGAGGGCGAAGAGCCGGGCGCCCAGGCGGTAGCGCTGGTCCTGCTGGCGGTAGACGAGGCCGTGGTCGTGGAGGGTGCGCAGCAGGCGCAGCGCGGTGGACTTGTGGACGCCGAGGCGGTCGGCGACCTGGCCGAGGTCGGCGGGGCCCTGCGCGAGCAGCGGCAGGATGCTCAGCGCGCGGTCGACGGTCTGGCTCATGGGGTGCGTACCTCCTCATCCGCGGCTGAGGTCCAGCCGGGGGCGAGACGAAGTCTCTCCCAGTCGGCGTCGCCGAGGGCCACGAGGCGGTCGGCGTGCGCGGTGGAAGGGGGGGTGGTGAGGTCGCCGGGGACGGTGAGGGCGGCGGCGGCCCAGAGGTGGCCGTGGCGGAGGAGGTCGCGGGGAGGGAGGGAGCGGAGGGTGGCGGAGAGGAAGCCGGCGGCGAAGGCGTCGCCGGCGCCGACGGGCGCGGTGACGTCCACGCGGGGCGCGGGCACGAAGGTGACGGTGTCCCCGACGCCGGTGCGCTGCCCCGCCCCCGGCCCCACCCCGGCCGACCCGGCACTCAAGGACGAACCCTCGCCCCCAGGAGCCGACACCCCGTCGGGCCGCTGCCCAGAACCCGGTCCCACCCCGCCCCGTCCGGCGCTTGAGGACGGACCCTCGCCCCCAGGAGCCGGCACCCCGTCAGGCCCCTTCCCAGAGGCGGGGCCCACCCCAGCCCGTCCGGCGCTTGAGGACGAACCCTCCGCCCCAGGAGCCGGCACCTCGTCGGGGCTCCGCCCCGAACCCCGCTCCTCAAACGCCGGAGGGGCTGAGGTGAACGGGCTCTCGGTCACCGGCAACGCTGAGGTGAACGGGCCCTCGGACGTCGGCGAGGCCGAGGCGGACAGGCCCTCGGTCACCGGAGGGGCCGAGGTGAACGGGCCCTCGGACGCCGGCGACGCCGAGGCGGACAGGCCCTCGGACGCCGGAGGGGCCGAGGCGGACAGGCCCTCGGACGCCGGAGGGGCCGAGGCGGACAGGCCCTCGGACGCCGGAGGGGCCGAGGCGGACAGGCCCCCGGACGCCGGAGGGGCCGAGGTGAACGGGCCCCCGGACGCCGGCGACGCCGAGGCGGACAGGCCCTCGGACGCCGAAGACGCCGAGGTGAACGACCCCTCGGTCACCGGAGGGGCCGAGATGAGCGGGCCCCCGGTCACCGGCGGAGCCGAACCCACCCGGCCCCCGCGAACCCCCTCCTCGCGGGCGAACATCGTCGCACCCCGGGCAGCCTGCTTGACGATCAGGACCGCGGGGTCGGGGAGGGCCTCCCTGATGGCGGCGGGGCCCACCAGGCCCCAGGCCTCCTCGGCCTCGTCCTCGCCGACGAAGACGAGGTCCGCGCCCCGGGCCAGCTCCAGAAGAATCTCCGCGCCCGAGGACTCCCCCCAGAGGCCGGGCCGGTGATTCAGGTCGAAGGAGACCAGGGGCCGCCCGGGCCGGCGCGCGGTCAGGGCGCGCATCAGGGCCAGGCACTCGGGCGAGAGCGCCGCGGTGATCCCGGAGAGGTGGAGGACGCGGGTCGCGTCCAGCACCCCCGCCGGAACGGTCTCCGGCGACATCGCGGACGCCGCCGACCCCCGCCGGTAGTACACCACCTCGTGGACATCGGTGGCCCGGTCCGTCGCGGTCCGGAAGTAGATCCCGGTCGGACGGCGCGGGTCCCGGCCGACGGCCGAGGTGTCCACCCCGTACCCCCCGATCGCCCGGATCAGATGATCCCCGAACCCGTCCGCCCCCACCCGGCTGACCCACTTCACCCGGTGCCCCGCCGCCGCCAGCGCGCACGCCACATTTGACTCGGCCCCGCCGATCGCGCGCGCGAAGGAGGGCACGTCCGCGAGGCGTCCGGGCTGCGACGGCAGGAACGTGACCATGGACTCGCCGAGGCAGATGACATCGGCGACATCCACGGCCTCGGTTCCGGTCAGGCTGCTCACCCTGGGGCTCCTCGCGGTGGTCTGGTGTGGTCGGGTCCATTGACCCGACACTGCGCCGGATGTTAGACACCATCGAGCGATATACGCAATGAGTGTTGCACACAGTGCAACGACAGGGAGGACCCCATGCCCGACGACCACCTCGCCGCACTCGGGCGGGAGCGCGTCGACCACCGGTTCAAGGCGCTGCCCCCGGACGCCGAAGGACTGACCGTCGCCGAGCTGGCGGCCGAGCGGCGCTCCCTCTTCACGGGCGGCTTCACCACCCCCGTACTCGCCCTCTCCGCCGCGTCCGTCGAGCACAACCTCACCCTGCTCCAGACCTACTCCGAGCGCCACGGCCTGGTCTTCGCCCCGCACGGCAAGACCTCCATGTCCCCGCAGCTCTTCGCCCGCCAGCTGGAGCACGGCGCCTGGGGCATCACCGCCGCCGTCCCCCACCAGGCCCGCGTCTACCGCGCCCACGGCATCCAGCGGATCTTCCTCGCCAACGAGGTCGTCGACACCGCCGCCCTGCGCTGGCTCGCCGGCGAGCTGGCGGACCCCGACTTCCGCTTCATCTGCTACGCCGACTCCGTGCGCGGCGCCGAGCTGATGAACGAGGCGCTCACCGGGGCCGGCGCGCCCCGGCCCCTCGATGTGGTGGTGGAGCTGGGCGCGGGCGAGGGAGCCCGCACCGGGGCCCGTACGGAGGCCGAGTGCGCCGCCGTCGCCGATGCCGTCGCCGCCGCCCCCGCGCTGCGGCTCGTGGGCGTCGCCGGGTACGAGGGCGAGGTGCCGGGCGCCGACAACGGGAACGTCCGCGCCTGGCTGCGCCGCCTCGTCGCGCTGGCCGCCGCCTTCGACCGGGAGGGCCGGTTCGCGGACTCCGGCGAGATCGTCGTCAGCGCGGGCGGCAGCGCCTGGTTCGACGCGGTCGCGGATGTCTTCGCGGAGATCCCGCAGCTCTCCCTGCCGGTGCTGAAGCTGCTGCGCTCGGGGGCGTATGTCTCCCACGACGACGGCCACTACCGCCATCTCACCCCCTTCAACCGGGTCCCGGAGGAGGGTGCCCTCCAGCCCGCGTTCCGGCTCTGGGCCCAGGTGGTCTCCCGGCCGAGCCCGGGGCAGGCGTTCCTCAACGCGGGCAAGCGGGACGCCGCGTACGACCTCGATCTGCCGGAGGCCCAGGTGGTCCGCGACGGCCGCACCGGGGAGATCCGGGCGGCGGACGGCATCACCGTGACCGGTCTCTCCGACCAGCACGGCTGGGTGGAGACCGCGCCCGGCGCCGCGCTGGAGGTCGGCGACTGGCTGGGGCTCGGCCTCTCGCACCCCTGCACCTCCTTCGACAAGTGGCAGCTGATCCCGCTGGTCGAGGCGGACGGCACGGTCACCGACTACATCCGCACGTTCTTCTAGGCCGGGGATCTCGCACCATGGATCTCGTCATCCGGGCCGCCCGGGTCATCGACGGCACCGGCGGCCCCTCCTTCCGGGCCGATGTCGGCGTCCGCGCCGGGCGGATCGCCGCGATCCGCCGCGCGGGCGAGCCGGCGCTCGACGGCACCCGCACCCTCGACGCCGCGGGGCTCGCCCTCTCCCCCGGCTTCATCGACATGCACGCCCACAGCGATCTCGCCCTGCTGCGCGACCCCGAGCACCTGGCGAAGACCGCCCAGGGGGTGACGCTGGAGGTCCTCGGCCAGGACGGGCTGTCGTACGCGCCGGTGGACGACCGCACCCTCGACGAGGTGCGCCGGGCCATCGGCGGCTGGAACGGCGGCGGGCCCGGTGACGACTCCGTGGACTTCGACTGGCGCACCGTCGGCGAGTACCTGGACCGCCTCGACCGGGGCATCGCGGTCAACGCCGCGTATCTGATCCCGCAGGGCACCGTCCGGATGTACGCGGTGGGCTGGGACGACCGCCCCGCCGGCGAGGCCGAGCTGAACCGGATGCGGCAGCTCGTCGCCGAGGGCATGGAGCAGGGCGCGGTCGGGATGTCCTCGGGGCTGACCTACACCCCGGGGATGTACGCGAAGGACGCGGAGCTGACCGAGCTGTGCCGGGTGGTGGCCTCCTACGGCGGCTTCTACTGCCCGCACCACCGCTCGTACGGGGCCGGGGCCCTCCAGGCGTACGAGGAGATGGTGACCCTCACCCGGGAGGCCGGCTGCGCACTGCACCTGGCCCACGCCACGATGAACTTCGGCGTCAACAAGGGCAGGGCGGGCGATCTGCTGGAGCTGCTGGACACGGCGCTGGCGGCCGGGGCCGACATCTCGCTCGACACCTATCCGTACACCCCGGGCTCCACCACGCTGGCCGCGATCCTGCCGGGCTGGGCCGCCGAGGGCGGGCCCGACGCGCTGCTGGCGCGGCTGGCGGACGGGCCGACCGCCGAGCGCATCCGCCACGATCTGGAGGTGACCGGCTCGGACGGCTGCCACGGGGTGCCGGTGGAGTGGGAGACGATCGAGATCTCCGGGGTGACCGATCCGGCGCTCGCCGCCCATGTCGGCCGCACCGTCGAGCAGTCGGCGCGGGAGCGCGGGGAGGCGCCCTGGGTGACCGCGCGGCGGCTGCTGATCGAGGACCGGCTCGGCTCCACGATCCTCCAGCACGTCGGCCACGAGGAGAACGTCCGGGCGATCATGCGCCACCGGGTGCACACCGGGGGCAGCGACGGCATCCTCCAGGGCGAAAAGCCGCACCCGCGCGCGTACGGCACCTTCCCGCACTATCTGGGCCGGTACGCGCGCGAGCTGGGCATCCTCTCCCTGGAGGAGACGGTCGCCCATCTCACCTCCCGCCCGGCGGCCCGGCTCGGGCTCGCCGACCGGGGGGTCGTCCGGGAGGGACACCGGGCGGACCTGGTGCTCTTCGACCCGGAGACGGTCGCCGCGGGCTCGACCTTCGCGGCCCCGCGCACGCTGCCCACGGGCATCCCGCACGTGCTGATCGATGGGCGGTTCGTGATCGAGGACGGGGTGCGGACGGAGGTCCTGGCGGGCCGCTCCGTCCGCCGCACACCGCGCGGATAGGCCGTACGGGGATCAGGAGGGGAGGCCGCCGGAGACCCCGCCGGGGACGATCTTGCCGACGATGTCGGTCACGGGCGCGAGCGCGCCCCCCGGCGGCGGCTTGAGCAGATTGCGGTCGACCTCGGTGGCCGAGGGCTTGGCGGCGGGCTGGTGGGCGGTGGCGGCCTGGGCCGCACCGGCGGCGGAGACGGCCAGGGCACAGGCGGCGGCCGCGACGGCGGCGGCCTTCTTGTACTGGATCATGCGCTGTGCAACGCCCGGGAGGGGCGGCTGGTCACGTTCCGACACGTGTGCCACTACGGCATGGGCGGTCACTTTGGCGATCATCCGTTACCGCCCACGGCCTGCGGCGTTGAAGGAGCGTGAAGGCCGCAGGCCCTGTGGCCGCTGTTCTGAAGAACTGCAAGGAGAACTGATGTCGCGTTTCGCCAAGGCCGCTGCCGTCGTCGCCGGCTCGGGCGCCCTCCTGGTCGGCGGCGCCGGTATGGCCACCGCCGACGCGGGAGCGCACGGCGCTGCCACCCACTCCCCCGGTGTGCTGTCGGGCAACCTGGTGCAGGTCCCCGTCCACATCCCGGTCAACGTCTGCGGCAACACCGTGAACATCATCGCGCTGCTGAACCCGACGTTCGGCAACACCTGCGTCAACGCCTCCGAGGGCAGCGCGTACGGCCACTGATCCACCGCACCTCCCCGAGCACCGCGGCCTCCCCCCCGCTTCCGCGGGGGAGGCCGCGGTTCTGCGTACCGGGCGTCACACGTACCGGTAGACGCGGGAGTGGTCGAGCAGTTCGGCCGGGCGCACCTCCCACGGCGGCAGCGGATCGTGGAGGGCGAAGACCCGCCCGGCCTGAGGGTCGGAGCCGGCCGGCGGGGTGCGCGGCAGATAGCCGGAGCGCGGATGGGCGCGCTGCCAGCGGTCCCACAGCAGATCGATGAAGGCGTGGTGGAGCCAGAAGACGGGGTCGTTGGGCGAGGTGGCGCCCAGCATCAGCCCGCCCACCCAGCGGTGCACACGGTTGTGGTTGCGCCAGCGCTCCTCGCCCCCGGCGCTCCAGCCCTCGATGCTGTTGCGGAAGCCGGTGCGCGCGGTGGAGTCCCAGGGGGCGGTGTCGTAGACGGGGTCGGCGAGGGCCCGGCGGACCTCGCCGGCGGTGGGCAGGTGGACCGGGTCGGAGGGGCGGCCGAGATCGCGGGTCAGATACTTGCCGTCGGTGATCCGGGAGGTGATCCGCCAGTTCCCGTTCCGGTACGCGAAGGGGCCGGTCATCACCTGACGGTCGCCGAACCTGCCGGTGCCGCCGAGGAAGTCGTCCGCCCAGAGGGAGGCACCGGGCGCGCGGTCGGCGGTCCAGTCCCAGTACGGGACGGTGACATCGGGGTCGATCCGCTGGAGCGCCCGCTCGAACTCCAGGAGATAGCGCCGGTGCCAGGGGAAGAAGGAGGGGGTCATATGGGCCGCCCTCGGCCGGTTCTGGCCGTCGGGGACGTAGAAGGCGTCGTGCATCCGGACGAATTCGTCGTACTGCCCCGAACGCTTCAGCTCCAGCAGCGCCCCGACCAGCCGCCGCTTCTCCTCGGCCGTCAGATTCCGCTGGTTCTTGCGGGTGTGCACGGGTGCGGCTCCTCGGTCGTCAGTGGGCGGGGTGCGGCGCGAGACGGGCGCCGCCCAGGTCGTCCACGGCGGCCCGGGCCACCTCGCGCAGGGTGGGGAAGGATTCGTAGTGGTTGACGGAGCTGAGATAGCTGCCGTCGGCCCGGCGCATCACGTGGAGCGGCCGCCCGTCGATCCGGACCTCGACGCTCGGCACCCCGTCGGCCGGGGGCGCGCCGGCCGGGGTTCCTCCGGCGGGGACGATGACGGTCTCGCCGCCCTGGATGTGCCGCCCCCGGTACATCTCCGCGAACCGCTCCAGATCCCGCCCGGGCCCGGGCGCCCGGCGAAAGGGCCCCGCCGGGGCCCGCCGCCCCACGAGCACCGGCGCGAGAGCTCCTGCGGTGCCCGCGACCACCCCGGCGGTGAAGAGCGCCCGCAGGGCGGTGCGCCGGGTGAGCGGGCGGGTGGGGATGCGCATGGTTCGTTCCGTCCTGTCCGGAGGAGTGTCCGCACGACAACGGGCCTCCGGCGCGGGGAGTTCGGGGGCGCGGGTTCGGAGAGTGCTGCTCCCCGGGTAACGAGTGGGGAGGGGGAACGGGTGCGGATGTCGCCTGTCCGCAGCAATGGGGGTGGGCGTGAGCCATGGGCCCGCCCGCCCTTGACCGGGCCTCGCGGGGGTGCGGCGGCCTGGGCCCCGGGGCCCGTCCTGGCACCCCCCAGAGCTGCCTCCGGGAGGTGCCCCCGGACGGGCTGAATTGCTTGGTCCGGGGGGCGTTCGCGGATGCCCGGCGGTGGGGTGAATCCGGGGGAGGCGGGGTCGTGTTCAGCCGGGCTCCCCCTGGCACGTGGGCCAGCATGGGCCCTCCGGCCCTCCGGCACACGCCCCCTCAGGAGGCAGCCCCCATGACCGTCCCGCCCGACCTCGCCAACCCCGCCTTCTGGCGCCTCCCCCGCCCCGACCGCCTCTCCGCCTTCGCCCACCTCCGCTCCCTCGGCACCCCCCTCCGCTTCGGGCCCGGCCCGGGCTTCTACGCGCTGGTGAAGCACGCCGACGTACGCGAGGCCAGCCGCTCCCCCCGGCACTTCGCGAGCGCCCCGGGCGTCACCACCCCGGAGCCCGCCCCCTGGGCGAAGGCCGTCTTCGGGAACTCGATGGTCAACATGGACGGCCCCGAACACGCCGGGCTGCGCGCGATCGTCGCCCGCGCCTTCACCCCGCGCCTGCTGGCGACGGCCGAGCAGAACATCCACTCCGTGGCGCGGCGGATCGTGGACGAGATGATCCGCGACCGCCCCGGGGACTTCGTACCGGCGATCGCCTCCCGGATGCCCTTCGAGATCATCTGCGATCTGATGGGCATCCCCGCCCACCACCGGGCGGACATCGCCCGGCGGATCGACGAGGCCTCCGAGAACGTCGGGGTGGGACGCCGCCGGGTCCGCGTCCCCGGACGCGGGCTGCGGGCCCTCGCCCATCTCCAGCTGGTGATGGCGCGGCTGGCCCGGGAGCGCCGCCGCCGCCCCGCCGACGATCTGATCTCCGCACTGGTGTGCGCCGATGTCGACGGGTCGGCGCTCAACGCGCGCGAACTCGGCGCCTTCTTCTCCCTGCTCCTGGTCGCCGGCGTGGAGACCACCCGCAACGCCATCGCCCACGGCCTCGCTCTGCTCACCGAGCACCCCGCCCAGCGCGCCCTGCTGGAATCGGACTTCGACCGGTACGCGGACGGCGCGGTGGAGGAGATCGTGCGCCATTCGACGCCGATCATTCAGTTCCGCCGCACGGTGGTGGCCGAATGCGAGCTGGGCGGAAGGATTTTCCGCCCCGGCGAGAAGGTGGTGCTCTTCTACGCCTCCGCCAATCGCGACGCGGCCGTGTTCGAGAACGCCGATGATTTCGACATCACCCGCGACCCCAATCCGCATCTGGGGTACGGGGGCGGCGGCCCGCATTACTGTCTGGGCGCCCATCTGGCCCGCCAGGAGATGAAAGCCCTCTTCGCCGAACTGCTCACGCGCCCGCGCGGGCTGCGGGCGGTGGGCGCGGCCGAACTGGTGGACTCCAGTTTCGACAACCGGGTCCGGGCCCTGCCCTTCGCCTTCGACACCGCCGCCGGTTAGCCGCGGAGCCTGCTCACCGGCAGCAGGGCGTGGGCCGCCGCCATCAGGGTCTCCTCGTCGCCGAGGTGGGCCCGGAGGACGTCCTCGGTGACGGGCTCGCCCGGGACCGCCTCGGGCCAGGGGCGGGTGCCGAGGAGGAGATGGACGTGGCCGCGTGCGTCGGCGGCGGCGAGCCACTCGGGCGGGGCGGGGCACTGGGCGCTCAGCCCCGGCATGTTGAGGACGGCCCGGCCGCCCTCGACCAGCAGCCGGACCGGGGAGTTGAAGGACGCCGCGGTGGCGTCGGTGAGCCCGGAGATCGTCAGCCCGGCGTCCTCGATCAGCGCCGTCAGGGCCGCGGTGCCGCCCTCGGGGCCCGCCTCCCCGTCGCCGAGGGAGTACACCAGCAGATACGGCATGTCGTGGCCGCCGGCCGGGTCACCGGTCCAGGCGAGCATGGAGACGGTGCCCAGATGGCTGCGCTGAACGGTGGAACGTGCGGAATTCGCAAGGGTCATGGGTCGGCACCCTAATGCCCGGTGCGGCTTGTGCGGGGACCGCGTTCACCTGGATGGGGGAAAGCGGAGCTGCCAGACGGAGGTGTGGTTTCCGAGGGCTGTGTGGAGCCGTACGATCCTTGACCGCTCGGGCACTTCGAATACCAGCCAGCCCTGTTTCTGTTCGCCAACCGCGAGCGTGTTCCATGTCAGCGGGGCGCCGGTGGTGAGCCTTCCGGTGGTGACCGGGGAATAGCGTTTTCCCGTCTCGTCGACGGCCCAGGCGCGGGCGCCGGTGGTGTCGTAGGGCCTGCCGCCGATGTTGAGGAGGGAGACATCGGCGCCGAACCACCGCTTGCCGCTTCCCGGCCCTTCGGCGGCGCGGGTGGCGACGGCGGGGTCCACCTGGCCGAGCACGGAGACGCGGAGGTGCTCGCCGAAGCCCCGGCCGGTGAGGTCGACCGAGTCGCCGAACCACGCGGGGGCGGGGGTGGGAATGGCGGGGCGGGGCTTGTGGTCGGTGGGGGGGTGGGGCGGGCTGTCGAAGGGGTTCTGGCAGGAGGTGGTGGTGGTGAGTGCCAGTGCCGACAGCAGGAGGGTGGAGGCCATGTGACGCATGGGTCCCCTTCGGCAGACCGTTTTCCGTATCATCACCGGCTCGGCCGGGGAAGGGGTCGCTGTGGGGCCCGTGTCGCGCCCCAAGTCCCCCGGAGGGCCCGCACCCGGCCCGTCGGACCCACCCGGCCGTCCGGCGCTCAGGACGGCCCCGCGCCACGGGCGGCCCGGGCAGCCCCAGGCCCGTCTGGGGGCGCCTCCCAGAGGCGGCTCTGGGGGAGCTTGAGGACGGACCCGGTCCACGAGAGCCCGGGCCTGTGCGTCTCCAGCCCGTCCGGCGCTTGAGGACGGACCCCGGTCCACAGGTCCCCGCATCCTGCGGGCCCGGGTCGGGGGCCGGCCCCCGAACCCCCGCTCCTCAAACGCCGGAGGGGCTGGGTTGCTCAGGTCTCCGGAGGGGCTGAAGTGGCGCGGCTCCAACACCGGAAGGGCTTGGTGCCTCACGCGCCGGAGGGGCTGAGGATGGCGCCTCACGCGCCGGAGGGGCTGAGGTGGTGCGGCTGCGGCCCCCATCGCCGGAGAGGCCGAAATGGTGCGGCTCCCACGCCGGCGGGGCCGGACGAGTGCCGGCTCACCGGCGGGGCCAAAGGAGTGCCGGCCCGCGGGCGAGGCCGGAGGAGTACTGCTCCGCCGACGGAGCCGGAGGAGTCCCGGCCCGCCGACGGAGCCGGAGGAGTACTGCCCCGCCGTCGGGCCGGACGAGTGCCGGCTCACCGGCGAGGCCGAAAGAGTGCTGCCCCGCCGGCGAGGCGATCAGCGGTCGCGGGCCGGCTGGCGTGGGGGGAGGGATGGCTCGGCCGGGCGGGGGAGGCGGACCGGCGGGCGGTCGCGGAGGCGGCGGCGCACCCCCGCCACCAGCCGCTGCGCGGTGAAGCTCGCACCGTGCACGAACCGCATCGCCGGCCCGAACGACGGCGCCGTCAGCAACCCCGCGAAGAACAACCCCGGGCAGGACGACTCGAACCCCGCCGTCAGCTCGGGCGCCCGCCCGCCCCCGACCGTCCCCACCGCCCTCCGCAGCGCGGTGTCCAGCAGATCGAGCCGGTCCAGATCCGGGGTGAAGCCGGTCGCGGCGAGCACATGATCGGTCTCCACCGGCACGGCGCTCCCGTCGGGCGCCCGCAGCGTCAGCAGCACCCGCTCCCCCCGGACCTCCGCACTCCGCAGCCCGTGCCCCAGCAGCGCCGGCACCCGGCGCTCGTACCGCTCCCTGAGCCACCACGCCCCCGCCGGGCCGAGCGCCGTGCGGGCGATCTGCTCCCGGGTGGCCGCGGGCAGTTGGCGTACCGCCCAGGGGGTCTCGGACCAGACCCAGCTCGTCCAGCCGGTGCCGAGCCCGCTGTGCGGGGTCCGCAGCGAGCGCAGCAGCCCGCGCTGGAGGGGTTCGGGCGGGGTGTTCCAGTTCAGCCGGGAGCGGCGGGCGACCAGCCGGGGCCTGGCGCCCTGTTCGGCCAGGAGGGTCGCCGTCTCCAGCGCCGCCTGGCCCGCGCCGAGCACGGTGACGTCCTGGTCGCGGAAGCCGCTGAGGTCCCGGTGGCCGCTGCTGTGGGAGACATGGGGCGCGGGCAGCCCGGCGAGCTGCCCGGGCAGGTTGACGAAGGGCATCACGCCCACCGCGAGGACCACCGTCCGGGCCCGGACGCGCTCGCCGTCGGCGGTCTCCACCCGGAAGCCGTCGCCCACCGGGGCCACCAGGGTCACGGTCCGCTCGTCGACCGCCGGAACGGCGTGCTCCGCGAACCACATGCCGTACTCGGTGAACGCGGCGATCGGCAGCGGGGTGCCGTGCGCCGCGTCGAAGCCGTGCTCCTCGCCGAAGTCCCTCAGCGTGTGCGCGCCGGACGGGTCGGAGAGATTGGACGACCAGGGCTCCGACTTGAGGTACATGCCCTCGGGCATGTGGTCGCGCCAGGACGCCATGGCCCGCCCGAAGACCTTCAGACTCATCCCCGCCGCGGCGGCGTGGGCCGCGATGGAGAGCCCATAGGGGCCTGCGCCGATCACTGCGATGTCGTACATGGGGTTCCTTCTCGCTGAGAGGTGGACGGGGCGGGTACGGGAGCGGGAGCGGGTACGGGAGCGGGAGCGGACGCGGACCGCAGCCGGGCGACCGCCTTGACGGCCCCCCGGCCGAGCCAGGCGCGGGTCATGGAGAGCAGTGGCCTCGGGTCGTCGGCCGCGTACCAGGCGGTCTCCAGCGCCGGGGCGGAACCGGCGCTGTCCCGCCGCGCGGCCGGCCCTCGGGACGCGGGAGGCGCGGGCGGCCCCGGGGGCTCACGGAGCGAGGCGAGCGCCGAGAGCAGCGCGTAGTTCTCGGCGACGAAGACCCGCCCCGCGCCGCCCTCGCGCTGGACGGCCCGCTGCCCGGTGAGATCGCGGTAGAGGGCGCGTACGGCGTCGAGCCCGTCGGGGTCCGTGAAGAGCCGGAACTGCGCCCCGGGCCGGGGGTTGGCGTCGAGGAGCTGATAGGTGCCGGTGGAGCGGTCGTGGCGGAAGTCGAGATCGAGGATGCCCCGGTAGCCGACATGCGCCACCAGCCGCATCGCGGCGGCCTCCACCTCGGGGTTGGGCTGCCAGCGGCCCTTCGCGGTGAGGCCGGTCCGCACCGGCCAGGACAGCTCCTTGCGCCCGGAGCCGCCGAGCAGCCGGACGGGCCCGTCCGGGCCGCCCGCGCCGAAGCAGCCGTGGAAGAACCAGTCCGTGTCCGGCGCGTCGGGGATGTACCGCTGGAGCAGCAGTCGGCTGCCCGCCGCCCCCGCCTGTTCGCAGAGGGCCCGGGCGGCGGCCGGGGAGCGCACCAGGGTCGTGCTGCGCAGCCCGGCGGCCGGGGGCAGCAGCCACGGGTGGCTCCACTTCGCCACCAGCGGCAGCCCCAGGCTCCGTACCGCGTCGGCCGCCTCCCCGGGACCCTCGGGGACCACGGTCGTCGGGTGCGCGATGCCCGCCTCGGCGCAGAGCCCGGCGAGTTCGGCCTTGTCGGCGAGGCGGCGCGGCAGCCCGGGGGGCTGGTCGGGGAGGTGGAAGCGGTCGGTGAGGCGGGCGGCGTGGGCGGCGGTGTGGATCGCGCCGAGGTCGTCCATGGCGATCAGCACCGCGCGCCGGCCGATCCGCTCCGAGATCCGCCGCAGCAGCGCCACCAACTCCTCGGGCCCCACGGGCCCCGGCGGGACCGGGTGCGCCCGGCGCAGAAAGCGGGAGCGGGCGACGGGGCTGCGGGCCGACTCGACCACGGCGTGCACATCGACACCGGCCCGCCCGAGGGACCGCACGGCGCCGAGGGTGCCGTGGTGAAAGGGATTGGGGTCGAGCCGGAGCACCAGGGCGGGCACCCGGGGGTCGAAAGGGGCTCCGGCGGTATTCCCGGTTTCGTACGGCACTTCGGGCGCGGCTCCGGTGTCGAAGGGGGGCATCAGCGTCACAACTTTCACCTGGATGGTCCTGAACAACCGGCCCGTTCTCGCGAATGGCGCGCTGACGGGATGTCAATCGGCACATAAGTAGGACTTTCTGTCTACGGTCGGGTACGCCGTGTTTCTCAACGGCTTTCTCGGCCCGGACAGCACGCACTGCTTTCTTGAGGAGGAGCCATGACCCGTCGGCGCCGGTTCACCGGAACCTGTATCGGGACGGTTGCCGCCAGTCTGCTGGTTTCCGCGGGAGTATTCGGAGAACGGACGGCGGGCGTCGCGCGCGCCGACGAGGCGTCACCCCCGCCGACCGGTGTCTCGTCGGTCGCGATGGGCGCCTATCTCGACTACGGACCGTCCGGCGTCTGGCGGATGGATCAGCTCTCGCGCTGGCTCGGCGGTACGGAGCTGAGAGTCGGGCACACCTATCTGCCGGGCGACCGGTGGAGCAATATCGAGGGCGGCCCCGGCTTTCTGGAGGACTGGGCGCGCTGGCGGCGCGGCGCGGAGGGCCGGATGCTGGTGCTCAACGTGCCCATGCTGGAGCGGAACGAGGACCGCGTCCCCGACCACGAGGTCGCGCGGCTGCTGCGGGCGGGCGCGGCGGGGCGGTTCGATCAGCACTTCAGGACGCTGGCGAACCGGCTGGTGGAGCTGGGGGTGCCGGACACGGTGATCGTGCTCGGCTGGGAGATGAACGGCACGACCTACACCCATCGCTGCGGCCCCGACCCCCGGGCCTGGAAGGCGTACTGGAATCGTATTGTCACAGCGATGCGTTCCGTTCCGGGGCAGGGTTTCCGGTTCGACTTCGCACCGAACCGGGGGATCGACGCGATTGCCTGGACCGAGTGCTACCCGGGTGACCGGACCGTGGACATCATCGGAATGGATTCGTACGACCAGGCGCCGGGGCGGACGTTCGATGAGCAGGCAAACGCTCCGTACGGTCTCCGGCACCAGGTGGAATTCGCAGCGGCGCACAACAAACCGATCTCGTACCCGGAGTGGGGGCTGTTCCGGAACGGGGACAACCCGGAATACATGCGGGGGATGCTCGACTGGATCGAGCGCTACCGGCCGCTGTATCAAACCATCACGGATTACTGTCCGCACGGTGTCTGGCAGTGCGATGACAACCCCAAGTCGTCGAAGGTCTTCCATTCGGTGTTCTCCGCGAAGCCGGGCCCCGCGGTGCCGACACCACCGGCCCTCCCCACACCCCCGGCCGTCCCGGCACCGACCCCGGTGCCGACGCCCACGGCGGTGCCCACGGCGGTGCCCACGCCACAGGCGCCCGCCACACCGACCACACCGCCCATGCCCTCCGTACCCTCCGTACCCTCCGTACCCTCCGTACCGTCGCCGGTGCCCGGCCCGTCCGTCGTCACCGCGCCTCCCGTGGCGCCGGTACCGCTCCCCGTCCCGAGCGCCACACCGACACCCACGCCGACACCGACACCGACACCGACAGCCGCGCAGACGCCCGCACCCGCACCAACGCCCAGCCCCGCCGGTCCGACACCCGCTCCCACCCGGACGCCCGGGGCACCGGCCGGGACGGCGGCGCCGGTGCCGGCACCCGCGCCGGTGCCGGCCACCGTGCCCCGGCTCAACTCCCGTGAGTGGTGCGTCCCGGTGAACCTCGGGAGCTGGGTCACCGCCTGGGTCCCGCAGCGGAAGTACTGCGTGACGATCCCCTGGCCCACCGGCTGGCCCTTCGGCCCGTCCGGGTCCGGCGACCGGAGCGCGTCCTGAGGCTCAGGACCTCCTGGCCGCCCGCCAGTCGTTGAGCCGGGCGCGCCACTCCTGCGCGGCGGGGAAGCGGGTGTGCACCGCCCCCGCCGCGCGGGCGCGCCAGGTCACCCGTGCGGCGTGCAGCCGGAGCAGGGGCGCCAGCGCCGGCGGGGCCATCAGCAGCCGCTGATTGGTGACCGGTTCGGGCCGCCAATGGCGTTTGTACGGCTCGTCGCCCCGCAGCATGCTCAGCACCCGCCGCCCGGCCGAGGCGGCGGCGTCGGCGTCGTGCCGGAGCAGCATCGTGGCGACATCGATCCGCCGCTCCCGCAGCCCCGGGTCGGCCCCGTAGAGATATCCCCCGGCCAGCGCTCCGGAGAAGAGCGCCACACTGGCCGCCACGACCTCGCCGTCGTGGCGGTACTCGGTGAGATCCGCCTCGCCGTCGCGCACCATCCGGCGGGTGGCGCGCGCCAGGTGCTCGGCGAACCGGGGCCGCAGATGCTCGACGGTGACCCCCCGGCCCCGCCACTGGAGTTCGTGCAGCCGCAGCAGATGCGCCATGGCCTCGGGAACCTCCTGGCCGGTCACCGTACGGTCCTCGATCTTCAGCGAGTCGATCCGGCGCAGCTTGGCGCGGACCCGCTGGGCGCGGTGCGCGGGCAGCCGCTGGACCAGTCCGTCCATGGGGGCGGCGGGCAGCTCCAGACAGACCGAGTCGGCCAGCCGCCGCCGGCCGCCGCGCCAGCTCTCGTACAGCAGCTCGGCGGCGGCCCCGGGGCGCACCTCGCGCAGGTCGACCACGGTGCGCCGGGCGGCGCGCCGCAGTCCGCGCTCCAGGGCGGCGACCGCCCGGCCGCGGTGGTCGTCGTCCAGGAGGATGTCGCCGTAGTCGGAGACGGTGCCGCCGAGGAGCACGAGGAGCGGCATCGGGCGGTGGACGAGCATCAGCGGGGCGGCCCCGATCAGCCGCCCGTCCAGACGGACGAGAAGGGTCCGCAGCCGGCCGTCCGTGCCGTACGAGAGCCACCAGGAGTCGAGCCAGGCATGGCTCTGGAAGGGGGTGGCGGTGGAGCAGCGGCGCCGGAGGTCGTCCCATTCGGGGCGCAGCCGGGCGAAGGCGCGGGGGTCGCGGCAGAGCGTGACGGTCACCCCCGCCGGCGCTCGCCCCATCAGACCCGCTCCCGCTCGACGGCGTCGCCCGCCCCGGCCGGTGCGGGCACGGCGGCGACGGCGGCCCGGGGCCGCCGCCGGGGCCTGACCAGCAGCGCGAGACCGCCCAGGAGTCCGCCCGCGCAGCCGCCGACGGCGGTGGCGATGCGCGGGGAGGGCGAGGCGGGGTGGGCGGGCGGGATGGCCTGGGAGAAGCTGACCAGCTGCACGCCGGTGCTCTTGGCGACCTGGTTGCTGCTCACGAAGACGGCGTCCGCGACCGCGTTGGCGATGTCGGCGGCCTCGGTGGGGCGGTGCGAGGTCCCGGTGATCGCGATCATCGGGGAGTCGGGGGAGGTCTCGGTCCGCACCCGGGAGCGCAGCACCCCGGCGGGGACTCCCGCGGCGACCCGGGCGTACGCGATGGTGGATTCGCTGGTGGCGATGCGCCCGTACGCCTGGGCGAAGCCGAGGGCGGCGCCGGGCTGGGTGTCCTTCGCCGGGACGGCGACGACATAGCTGGTGGCGGAGTACTGAGGGGTGGCGAGCAGCCCGTAGGCGGCGCCGGCACCGGCCCCGGCGAGGGCGCAGACGGGCAGTGGCCACCAGCGCAGGGGGGCGGCGAGCCGGGTGACGAACCTTCTGATCCGCCCCCGGGAGGCGGGGGCGGGGGCGGCGGATTCGGGCGAGTCGGTCATGAGCGTGCTCTCTCGGTCGTGGGGTGGGAGGGGCCGGCGAGGACGCGCTCATAGACCTCCATGAGGCGCTCGCCGCTGGACGCGATGGAGTAGTGCCGGACGGCGGGCGGGGCTTCGAGCCGCCGCGCCCCGGCGGACCGCAGCCGCCGCAGCGCTCCGGCCAGTTCCTCGGGCGGCCCGTCGATCCGCCGGCTCCCGGGCGCCTGGCCCGCCGGCAGATCCTCGACGGCCGGGCAGGCGCCGTGCAGGACGGGCAGCCCGGCGGCGAGCGCCTCGACGACGGCGAGTCCGAAGGCCTCCTCCCGGGACGCCGACACGAAGACGTCACCGGCGCAGAGCACCCCGGGCACTCCGCTCGCCCGCCACGCGCCCGGGGCCCCGGCGCCGCCGGCGGGTGGGGAGGGGCCCGGCGGACCGGGCGGACCGGGCGGGCGCACGGGCCCGGCGGCGGGACCGGGACCGGCTCCGGGACCGGCTCCGGGACCGGCGGCGGCTCCGGCGGCGGCTTCGGGAAAGGGCGGCGGGCCCTCCGGCGCGGGAGCGCGGCGGGGCGCGTCGCACTCGCCCAGGAAGTGCACGCGGTGGGCGATGGAGAGCCGGGCCGCGAGGGACTCCAGGGACGCGCGCCGGGGACCGTCACCGGCGAGGAGGAGATGGGTGCCGGGGAGCCCGGCGACGGCGCGGATCAGGGTGTCGAAGCGCTTGCCGGAAACCAGCCGGCCGACCCCGGCCACCACGAACTCCCCCGGCCCGATGCCCAGTGAGGCGCGGACGGCCGCGCGCACCGCCGGGTCGAAGCGGAAACGGGCCGCGTCGATCCCGTTGGGCACGAGGTGAATCCGCTCGTCCGGCACCCCCCAGGCCCGCAGCCGCGCCGCCACCGTCGGCGACACCGCGACCGTCGCCGCGCCCAGCCGCTCCGTCGCCAGATACAGCGCGCGCACCCGCCGGGTCAGCGGACGCCCCTCGATCTCGGCCGCGCCGAGCGAGTGCTCCGTCGAGACGGTGGCGCGGACCCCCGCGAGCCGCGCCGCCACCCGCCCGTACACGCCCGCCCGGTACAGATGCGTGTGCACCAGGTCGTACCGCCCGCTCCGGATCAGCGCGGTGAGCCGGGGCAGCGCCCCGAGGTCCCGGTTGCCGCCCATGCCGAGGTGGTGCACCCGCACCCCGTCCGCGCGCAGCGCCCTCGCCACCGGGCCCGGGTTGGTGAGGGTCACCACCTCGCACTCCAGCGGCAGATGGCGCAGCAGCAGCAGCAACTGCTGCTCCGCGCCCCCCACACCGAGCCCGGTGATCACCTGGAGCGCCCGCACCGGGCGTCTCACGCGCCCAGCCGGTGCCGCAGCCGCTTGAGCCGCAGCCGCCCGGCGCGGTCGGCCTGGCTGATGTGCGTACGGGGCAGGGCGTACGGGCCGGTCAGGGCGGCGGGCGGGCGGATCGCACAGCCGTAGCCGTACCCGGCGGCGCGCACCGCGTCCGCCACCCGGCCGTCGACCGTGCCGTACGGATAGCAGAAGCCCTCCGGCGCGGTGCCGGTGATCTGCTCCAGCCAGGCGCGGCTGCGCCCCGCCTCCTCGTCCAGCACGGCGTCGTCCACGGCCGTCAGATCGACGTGGTAGAGCCCGTGGGAGCCGATCTCGACCCCCGCCTCCGCCGCGCCGCGAATCCCCTGTTCGTCGAGGAGCGGTTTGCGCGGGCCCTCGGGGTCCCACACATTCGCGCCGCCGAGCCTCCCGGGCAGGACGAACAGCGTGGCACCGCACCCGTGCCGGCGCAGCACCGGCAGGGCGGCCTCGGTGAAGTCGGCGTAACCGTCGTCGAAGGTGAGCCCGACCAGCCCCCGGGCCCTCCCCCGGGCGTGGGCCCGCAGCAGGGTGGCCACGCCGACGCCGGTGAGCCCGAGCCGGCGGAGGCGGGTGAGCTGGAGGTCGAGCCGGCCGGGCGCGACGGTGATGCCGTAGGGGTCGACGGCCGGGTCGGCCACCGAGTGGTACATCAGAATCCACGGCCAGGAGGGCGGCGGGGCGGCGGGCGCGGCGGGGCGGGTGGCGGCGGCTTCAGTGGCTTCGGTGGCGGTGGAGCCGGTGGCGGTGGAGCCGGTGGCGGTGGTCGTGTCAGCGGACATGACGAATCCTCTGTCGGGTGAGGGCCAGCAGATGGACGACTTCCGGGGCCCGGAGCGCGAGCCCGGTGGCGGCGAAGACGGCGGGCACGAGCAGCACACCCGCCGTCAGGCCGAGCAGCGGCGAGGGGATGAGGCCGCTGACCACCCGGCCGGCCAGCGCGGCGACGGCCGCGGCGGCGGCGAGCCGGGCCAGGCCGGCGCTGATGGCGCGGACCTCGATGGCGATGCCCCGCGAACCGAGCCCGTGGAGCAGCAGCAGGGCGGTGGCGCAGATGCCGGCGGCGTTGGCGGCGGCGATCCCGTACACCCCCCACGGTCCGGCGGCGGCCCATCCGGCGGCGACGGTGACCAGCAGACCCGCGCCCATCGCCGCGGCCGGGTACCAGGTGGGGCGGCCGGTGGAGAAGAACGGCCGGCCCAGCGCGCCGACGAGGGTGTGGCCGATCAGCCCGGCGGCGTACACCCGCATCACGGATGCGGTGGTGGCGGTGTCGTGGGCGTCGAAGGCCCCGCGCTCGAAGAGGACCTCCACGATCTGGTGGGCGCAGCCGAGGATGAGCGCGGTCCCGAGCAGCACCACGAGCCCGGCGAGAACGAGATCGTTCTCGACCCGGCGGCGGGCCCGTTCGTGGTCGCCGTCGGCCATCGCCCGGGCGATGACGGGGAAGGTGACGGTGCAGAACATCAGCGACAGCACCATCGGCATCTGCGCGACCTTCTGCGCGTAGTTGAGGTGGGAGATCGCGCCGCCGGGGAGCGAGGAGGCGATGAACCGTTCCACCAGGACCTGGGACTGCCGGCTGACGGCGAAGAGGACGATGGGCGCGACGACCGCGAAGCCGACGAGGGAGGTCGCGGCGGCGCGGGGTGCCCGGGGGACGGTGCGCCGGGACGGCCTCACCCGTCCCACCCGGCTCACCCGGCTCAGGAAGGCGGGCAGTTGGGTGAGGACCATCAGCAGCCCGCCGACGGCGACCCCGGTGGCGGCGGCGCGCACACCCCAGAGGGAGTTCAGGAGCAGGGTGGTGGCGATGATGCCGACGTTGGAGGCGATGTAGACACCGGCAGGCGGCAGGAACCGGCCGTGGGCGCGGAGCGCGGCGCTGAAGTATCCGGCGATCCCGTAAGTGAGGACGGTGAGGGCGGTGAGCCGGGTGCAGTCGACCGCGAGGGCGGGATCGGCGAAGCCGGGGGCGAGGGTGGAGACGAACTGGGGCGCGAAGAGGATCAGCAGACCGGTGACGCCCGTGAGGACGGCGAGGAGACGCGGCAGGGTGGCGGCGACCAGCTGCTGTACGGGGTCGCCGCCCCCGGCACGCGACGCGTCGGGCGGGGCAGCCGCGCCGGAGGAGGCGGGCGGGGCAGCCGCCGAGGACGCGGTGGAGCCAGCCGAGGCCGAGGCCGGGGAAGCCGGGGAAGCCGCATCGCGTGCGGACACGACGGACGCCCCACCCGCCGCCAAGGCCGAGGAGGCGGAGGAGGCCGCACCCGCCGAGGACGCCGAGGACACCGCGCCCCCCGCCAACACGACGGACGCCGCACCCGCCGAGGACGCCGAGGACACCGCGTCCCCCGCCAACGCGACGGGCGCCCCACCCGCCGCCGAGGCCCCGGGTGCCGAGGAGGCCGAGGACGCGTTGGGCGCGGGGGAAGCCGTCGCGGCCATGGCCGCGCGCCGGGTGAGGGCGTGGCTGAACGCCGGGACGAGCAGGAGCGCCATCGCGTCCTCGATGAGGAGCGTCGCGGCCATCTCGGGCACGGTCCAGGCGATGAGGAAGGCGTCGCTCTCGGTGCTCGCGCCGTAGATCTTCGCGATGGTCTGGTCCCGTACGAGCCCGAGGACCGCCCCGGCCACGGTCAGCCCGGCGGTGACGGCCGCGGCCCGGGCGAGGACGTTCCCGAGCCGGTGCGGAGCCTGACGCTCCCCGGCGGCCTCCCCGGCCGCCCCGCCGCCCGGCCCGGACCGGATGTCCACCTCCACGGCGACAGCGCCGGTCCCCTGACCCGGTGTCACCGCGTCCGGCACCGCCGGCCGCGCGGCTCCGCACCGCCGGCACTCCCGCTCCCGGCACGGCCCGGTGCCGCGCGCGCCTCCGGGGCCGGCGCAGCCGGCCGCCGCCGGGGCGGACCGAGCGGCCTCGGGCCCGGAGGCGCCCGGTCCTCGTACCTCCGCCGGCCCCGGCCCGCCCGCCCGGCCGGCGAGCCGCCCCCCGAGGCCGCGCATCGGCAGCGGGTGCGGCGGCCCGGACGGTACGGCCCCCGGGTCCGCAGGGTCCCCCGGGTGCACAGGGTCCGCCGGGTGCACAGGGTCCGCTCGGTCCTCCCGCGCCTCCGGGGCCGGGCCCACCGAGAGCAGCGGCCCGCCGGCGGCCCGCGCCGCCCGCCTCAGCCGCCGCCGCGCACCGGCGCCCGCCGGTTCCGTCACGGCGCGGTCGCCCGCTCGCGTCCGGCGGCCCCGGGAGCCCCGGGAGCCCTGGGAGCCCTGGGAGCCCCGGGAGCCCTGGGAGCCCCGGCCAGACCCCACCAGGCGGCGAGCCCCAGCACCACCCCGGTGAGCACCGTCGACGGCCCGCCGATGTCCGCGTACAGGAAGTCCACCGTCTGCCAGAGCATCAGCGCGACGGCGGCGAGACCGCACTCCGCCCCCCTCCGGCCGGCGCCCCGCAGCAGCCGGCGCACCCCGGCGGCGAGGATCAGGGCCCAGGACCCGGCGAACGCGGTCACGCCGATCAGTCCCTGCTCGCTGAGGATCAGCAGATACATGTTGTGCGGCGACAGCAGCGGCTGGCGGCGGAAGGCCTGCCCCGCGCCCCCGGTGTCCCCGGCGGAGGAGAGGCCGATCGTGGCGTGGCCGTCGCGGTGGGCCGGAAAACCCTTGAGGCCGACCCCGGTGAGCGGCTGCTCGCGCCACATGCTCGCGGCGGCGGCCCACATCGTGTAGCGGTCGGTCACCGAGCGGTCGGGGGCCTGCGCGACCCGGGTGATGCTGCTGACCCGCTGGGAGATCAGCTCGGAGCCCACCCCGAAGCCGCCGACCAGGACGACACCGGCGGCGGTCACCACGGCGACCGCCTTGAGGGCCTGCCGCGCCCCGGTCAGCGCGATCATCACCAGCGCGGCCAGCGCCGTGGCGATCCACGCGCCCCGGCTGAACGACAGCGCCAGCGGTACGAGGAGACCGGCCGCGACCGCGACGGCGGCGGGCCGCACCCAGCGGGGCGCGCCCGGGGGTGGGCGGAGGGCGAGCGCGAGCGCCACCAGCAGCCCGTAGGCGACCACCGTGGCCATGCCCATGACGTCGGTGGGCCCGAAGGTGCCGACGGCGCGGATGTCGGCGCCCATGTAGGAGGCGCCGGTGCCGGTGGCGTACTGGTGGAGGCCGATCGCGCCCTGCACCAGCGCGACGAGGGCGAGGGCGGCGGCGACGGCCCGGAAGTCCCGGGCGCCCCGCAGGAGCAGCAGCACCGCGCCGGGCACCAGCACGAAGACCTGGAGGTAGCGCACCACCCCGGGCAGGGCGGCCACCGGGTCGGCGGCGGTGACGGCGGCGACGGCCACGGCCACCACCGGCAGCCCGAGGACCAGCGCGGCGGCCGGTCCCAGCGGCCGGGTCCTTCCGCGCGCCACCTGGACCAGGCACCACACCACCAGCACGGCCGACGCGAGGTCGGACGGGGCGAGCCGCCCGGAGCCGGCCTCGCTCCCGGCGGGCAGCGGGGCGGCCAGCAGCACCACCGTCGCGAGCAGCGGCAGCAGTTCCGCCCTCGGCAGCCACCGGCTCCGGACCGCACCGCTCCGGACTCCACCGCTCCGCGCTCCGGCGCCCGGCTCACCGGGAGCGAGGGGTGTCCCCCACAGCACCGTCATGCTCAACTGCCTCCGAGCCGGAAGAGCGAGGCCGCGGTCCGGGCGAGGATGCACAGGTCCTGCCAGGGCGACCAGGTCTCGATGTAGTGGTTGTCGAAGCGGGCGCGCTCCTCGATGGAGGTGTCGCCGCGCAGTCCGTGGATCTGGGCGAGGCCGGTGATGCCCGCGGGCATCCGGTGGCGGGCCCGGTAGCCGGGGTGGACACGGCTGAACCGGTCGACGAAGTAGGGCCGTTCGGGCCTCGGGCCCACCAGGCTCATATCGCCGCGCAGCACGTTCCACAGCTGGGGCAGCTCGTCGAGCGAGGTGCGGCGCAGCACGCTGCCGGTGGTGGACATCCGGCGGTCGAAGGCGACGTTCCAGAGGGTCGCCGACTCGTGTTCGTCCACGGGGCTGAGGGTGCGGAACTTCAGCAGGGTGAACCGCCTGCCGTGCAGCCCCACGCGCTCCTGCCGGAAGATGACCCCGGGCCCGTCGGCGATCCGCACGGCGAGCGCGCACCCCGCGATGACGGGCGCGGCGAAGAGCAGCGCGACGGCGGCGACGACCGTGTCGACGGCGCGTTTGACGGCCCGGGCCACGGGCCGGTCGAAGGGGTCGCGCAGGGGCCGTACGGAGAGTCCCCACAGGTGGTCGTGGCCCACGGCCCGCCGCCACGGATTCCCGCCGGCCGCGCCGGTCTCCACCAGCCAGAGCCGGCAGCCGTGCCGGGCGAACAGGCCGAGGAGCGCCTCGGTCCCGGTGTCGTCGCCGGGCGGGGCGGTGAGGAGGGCGTGCCGGACGGTGTTCCGGACGACCGCCCCGCGCACCTCCTGACGGGTGGTGAGCACGGGCAGCGGGCCGCCGTCGGCCGCGGGTTCGCCGAGCAGTCCGACGGGCCGCATGCCGTACTCGGGGTGGGCGAGCAGCGCCGCCGTCACCTGCCGGGCGAGGGCGCCCCGGCCGACGACGAGCACCGCGTCCGGTCTCCGCGCGGCGGCCCTGCGGCCGGCCCGGTGGACGAGGGCGCGGCCCGCGCAGCACAGCGCGGTCTGGACGAGGACCGCGAGGAGCAGCTCCCGGAGGCCGGCCGTGTGCCGGGGCGCGTACCCGGTCAGCGCCTCGGCGACGGCGAGCCACTGCACGAGCGCGAGCCCGGCGACCGCGGGGGCGTCGGCGAGCGCCGACGGGGTCAGGCCCGGGCGGTACAGGCCCCGGCAGGCGTGCACGGCCGGGGGCAGCAGGACGAGCAGGGCGAGGACCGGCAGGGGCCACCCCTGAGGTGGCAGCAGGGCCGTGGTGAGCGCCGGGGCGAGCACATCGGCGGCGAGCAGTCCCGCGACCGTCCCGTGCCGCCCGCCCCGGGCCCGCGCCCCCGGGGGCGCACCGCCCCGGCGGGCGGTTCCGCGCGGCGGGTGCAGGGTCGCGCCCCGGGCCCGGGGGGCCGCGTGGGGTGCGGGAACGCTCTCCGTGGTCATCGCGTGGCGCTCTTCCTCGTCAGGGGGTGGTGCGGGAGGAGTAGGTCCCGGTAGAGGTCCGACACGGCGGCGGCCGTGGTGCGCACATCGCCGGTCGCCCGCATGTGCGCGGCGGCCTCGCGGCCGAGCGAGCCGCGCAGCGCGGGGTCGGCGAGCAGCCGGGTGAGCGCGGCGGCGAGCGCGCCGGGGTCGTCGGGCGGTACGAGGCTGTGGGCGCGGTGTCCGGGCGGCAGGCTCTCCCCGGCGCCGCTCACATCGGTGACGACGACGGGCCGTCCGCAGGCCATGGCCTCCAGGGGGGCGAGCGCCATGCCCTCCCAGCGGGAGGGGAGGACGACGAGATCCGCCGCGCGGAGCCAGGGCCCGGTGTCGGGGACCGCTCCGGCGAAGAGGACCCCGGGCGGCGCGGTGCGGGTGAGGTGCTCGCGGTCGGGTCCGTCGCCGACGAGGAGCAGCCGGGCCCCGGGGACGGCGTCGAGCACCCGGGGCCAGGCGTCCAGCAGGATGTCCTGGCCCTTCTGGCGGCAGAGCCGCCCGACGCACAGGACGAGGGGCGCGCCGGCGGGGACCGCGTCGAGGGCGCGCAGACCGGAGCGGGCGCGAGCCCGCTCGGCGGCGGGGGCGTACGGGTCATCGGGGGTGTAGTGGCCGAGGTCGACTCCGTTGCGGATCACGGCCCAGCGCGCGGCGATCCCGGCGCGCTCCCCGGCGCGGCGCTCGCTCTCGCTGACGCACAGGGTGCGGGTGCTCCAGCGGGTGGCGTACCGCTCCCAGGCCAGGGCGGTGCGGGCGGCCCGCCCGGCGACGGCGTCGAAGGACCAGGCGTGCGGCTGGAAGACGGTCGGCAGCTTTCCCCGGACGGCGAGCCGGCCCGCGAGCCCGGCCTTGGCGCTGTGGGCGTGGACCAGATGGGGGCGGCTGTCGCGGACGATCCGGGCGGCGGCGAGGACTTCGGCGGGGAGGCGGGCGCCGGGGGCGCGGACCGCGTGCCACGGGTGGACCTCGGCTCCGGCGGCGCTCGCGCGTTCGGCGAGTTCGCCGCCGGGCGGACAGGCGACCACGGGGTGGACGCCCTCGGCGGCCTGCGCGCGGACGAGGTCGGCGACGACGCGCGCGACTCCGCCCTCCACCGGCTGCACCAGATGGAGAATCGTCGGTTGGCTCGGCTCGGTCCGGTGTTCGTGCGGCACGTGCGGCTCTCCGGGTGCGGGGAGGGGCGGAGCTGGGCTCGGGTGAGCGGCGCCGCGCGGTCCGGCGGCGCGGCGGGAACCGCCCGGTCAGCGGCGGGTGTCGGCCTGGACGAAGAGGACGCCGAGGCCGTATCCGTGGACCGCGGCGGTCTCGCCGGCGAACCGGAAGGTGAGGCCGGTGCCGCCGGAGGCCAGTGCGGGGGTGATGTCGAAGACGTCGGAGTCGTATCCGAGGGTGTTGGCGTGGTCGGGCCGGCGGGTGATCGCCGCGCCGGGCCCGGTGATGGTGGAGTTCATGACATCGGTGGCCGGGTTGGCGGCGTCGGTGAGCCCGAGGCCCTCGGCCCCGTCGGCGCGCACCCGTACGGTGTCGCCGTCCTGGCCCCGGTCGCCGTCGTAGGCGACGAATCCCGCGTGCCCCGCGGCCTTCTCCGGAATGCGCATTCCGGGAAGAGAGATGTCCTGGGTTCTCCGTCCGGCGCCGAGGGATTCGAATCCGTCCCAGAGGGAGAGGTGGCGCAGTGGTTCGCCGCTGTTCTCATAGGCGACGACCAGGGTCCAGCCGCCCCAGGTGCCGATGTCCGAATGCCCCATCGCCACATTGATCTGGGCCACCGTGTAGATCCCGGCACCGGCCCGGCGCACCAGGGGGGTGATGTCGGCGGATGCCTGGAAGGCGTCCATTCCGTCCGCGTTCCGGTGGGCGATCCGGGTATCGGCGAGTACCGCCTGGTACTGGCCGCCCTCCTCGGCGATCAGCACCCGGCCGTTGTCCTCGGGCGGCTTCTGCTCACCGGCGAGCAGATTTCCGCCCCAGTAGAGCCGTGCGTAGGTCACCGTCGAATTCTTCGGCACGGCGAGCCGGGCACGGCTGGAGTTGTAGGTATTGGGGTCGCTGTCCTCGTCGATGTAGAACATCTCGAAGTCGCTGTTGACCCCGTCGGCACCCGCTCGGGCCGTGGCGCACTCCCTGGTGGCGGGGGCTTTCGGGGCGCTGCAGGTGATCGAGGAGTTGGCCGCGCGGACGATGCCCCCGCGGTGTACGGCCTGATAGCGCTGAGCGAAGGGAATACGCGCCGATTCGGGCTGTCCCGACACATCGGCGGCCAGGGCTCCGGCGGTGGCGCGGGGCGCGTCGGACCGGTGCGCGGGAAGTGGTGCGGCCAGCAGCGGAGCGGCCGAGAGGGCCAGGAGGAACATCGCTCCCAGAACACCCCGTACGGCGAGGCCGGTCGGCTCTGACATGACTGGCTCTCCCTGTTCGATCAACATGACAAAAACAGGAGTGCAGTTTGTCAGAATCCGGTCGGAAAACACGCAGGACTCGCTTGTGCGGCCATATGGCCCCGCCCCGATTGCCCGGACCGGACTTCGGCGGTTCACTGTGCCGCCATCCGTTCGGCGGGTCATTCACCGGGGCACGGGGCGGGAATTTCCGTTCCGGTGATTCACCGGGACACCCGGGGTGAATCCCGGGCGGGGCGGGTGACGCGCACCGTATTCCTGCGGAGTTCTTCGGGGCGGCTCCCGGACCGGGGCCGCGGGCCGGATGCCGCCGGTCTGCGGCATCCGGCGGACGGACTCATTTTCCGGATATCTGTTCGACATTCAGCGGATGATCGGACGGAAGGCTGATACGAGAATCGCCGTGGGGGTTTCCCCGGTGCCGGGGTCTCGTTGTCCAGGGCGACGGCGGCGACGGCCGCCGCCGGAGAAAGGGATGCGAAGAGATGAAGTACACCAGGGTTGCCGCGGTCATCGCCGGTTCGCTCGCCGCGCTCGGCGCCGCCGCTCCCGCGATGGCGGCGAACGGGCCCACCATGCCCACGAGCCTGAACGGCGGCCTGGACTCGGCCATCAGGCAGACCCCCCTGCTCAACGGCGGCAGCGGCGACGCGGTGACGGACGTGGCCACCACCGCCACCGAGCTGAACCAGGTCAAGGGCGACGCCCCGCAGAACGCGCTGAAGGCGGCGGGCGCCCTCACCCCGATGCTGGGCGGTGTCCAACTGGGCGGCTGACAGCCGCCGGCGGACGCGGGAGGGGGTGCGGCGATCGGCTGCCGCACCCCCTCCCCATGCCGTCCGTCAAATGAAGTGCGGCCGTACGGGTGGCGTACGGCCCCGGTCCACACCACCCGGGGCGCGGACGGGTACAGAGCGGGTCGGAGCCTCCGTGGTGACGACACGGGCGGTGTCCGCAGTGCCCCCCGATCGGTGCGATAAGCCGATGAGTCCGCCGCATGGGGGCCATTGGAGTGAACCGGCGGAACCAAAACCCCCGTGCGGAGTTGCTCAGGTCGCTCCACTTGCGGGCATCCACGAGACAGAAGGACGGAACATGCTCAAGAAGGTTATGGCGACCGCCGCGGTCACCCTCTCCGTGGCGGGCGCGGGCGCGGCGATGGCTCCGCAGGCTATGGCCATCGGCGACCACCAGGGCACCACCTCGGTCAGCGGCAACGACTCGTTCCAGGCGTACGGCAACTCCGAGACGCACGGCGACCTCAGCCCGCAGCTGAGCCTCGTGCAGGGCTCGCTCAACAAGCCGTGCATCGGCCTGCCGCTCAAGGCGAACGTCGGCTCGCTCATCGGGCTCATCCCGGTCACCGTCCAGGACGTCAACGTTCTTTCGTCGCCGCAGAACCAGCAGTGCACCGAGAACTCCACCCAGGCCAAGGGCGACGAGCCGCTGTCGCACATCCTCAGCAACATCCCGGTGCTCTCCGGCAACGGCGTCGCCAACCGCTGAACCGCCGCGCCGCCGCCCGCCGGGCGGGCGTGACGCGCCGCTCCCGTGTGAATACCCCGTCACCCTCGCGGTGCCGGGGTATTCGCGCTCCGGCGCGCCGGAGCGTCCGACCGCCGGCCGATTCAGTCCGCAGACGGGTGATCGCGAGATCCGTTCGGCCGTACGGCGCCCGGCCGGGTGTCCGCCGGGGCGACGCCATTCGAATGAATTCGCCTCGACTCTCCGTACGCCAGGGACACCTCACCGGCGGACATTGCGTCATTCGGGTGAACGGGCGGAACCAAACGGGCCGAGAGCAGTTGATCAGGTTGCTCCACGATCGATCGTTCACAGCGAAAAGGAACACAAGTGATCAAGAAGATTCTGGCAACCGCCGCGGTCACCGCTTCGATGGTGGGCGCCGGCGCCACGATGGCCCCCCAGGCCATGGCCATCGGCAACGACAACGGCACCACGTCCTTCAGCGGCAACGGCTCGACCCAGGCCTACGGCAACTCCGCCACGCACGGCGACATGAGCCCGCAGCTGGCACTGGTCCAGGGCTCGCTCAACAAGCCCTGCATCGGCCTGCCCGCGAAGGCGAACGTCGGCTCGCTCATCGGCCTCATCCCGGTCACCGTCCAGGACATCAACGTCCTGTCGTCGCCGCAGAACCAGCAGTGCACCGAGAACTCGACCCAGGCCAAGGGCGACGAGCCGCTGTCGCACATCCTCAGCAACATCCCGGTCCTGTCGGGCAACGGCGCCGGAAACAACTGAGCTTCGGCACCGAGGCCATGAGTGTGCCCCTGAGCGCGGCGCGTTCGGGGGCACACTCCATGACCGGTCCTTCCCCGCACATCGGAAAAGGCAATGCGCCACGGTGCTGCAAAAGAGTGACTTTTCGAACTGACGGCCATATCCAGGTTTCCATTCGGGAACCCCATCGTTACTAGGTCTGTGGGGGTGCCATGCACAGGAAACTGTCGACGCAGCGCGAAGGCCGCGGCTGCGTACAGCACCGCCGCTGAAAGGATCAATGAAATGAAGCACAAGAAGGCTGCTGCCGTTGTCGCGGGCGTCCTCATGGCGCTGGGCTCCGCCGCTCCGGCCATGGCCGATGCGGGTGCCAACGGCGCTGCCGTCGGTTCGCCCGGCGTGCTGTCGGGCAACGTGGTCCAGGTCCCCGTCCACGTCCCCGTGAACCTCTGTGGCAACTCGATCAACGTCATCGGCCTGCTGAACCCGGCCTTCGGCAACACCTGCATCAACGCCTGACATTACGACGGCGTTCTCCGCCCCGGGGTGCGAGCCAATCGCGCCCCGGGGCTATTTCGTGCCCGATACCCGGACCCCGCCCGGGATGGTTCCCGGAGCCGTTCCCGGGGCCTCCCACGGTCGGGTGACCGGGTGCCGAGTGACGAGGACAACACCCCGGCGCCGATTCTCCGCCCGTACCGCATAAACCGCAGGCATGAAGCCCGCACGGCTGTCGCATTCCAAGGATGTTCACCCCTGGCACCGGCCCAAGCACCCGCGCCGGTATTCCCCCGCGCGACCGCTCCGGGCGAAAACGCTCAGCGGTCGCGGTTACACGCCCGTAAGCTCACCGGCATGCAGGTGATCCAGTCGACCAAGCTCGCAAATGTCTGTTACGAGATCCGGGGACCCGTCCTTGAGGAGGCGATGCGGCTGGAGGCGGCGGGCCACCGCATCCTCAAGCTCAACACCGGCAACCCGGCGGCCTTCGGGTTCGAGTGCCCGCCCGAGATCCTGGAGGACATCCTCCGCAATCTCGGTGACGCGCACGGCTACGGTGACGCGAAGGGGCTGCTCTCCGCGCGGCGCGCGGTGATGCAGCACTACCAGACCAGGGGGATCGAGCTGGACGTCGAGGACGTCTACCTCGGCAACGGCGTCTCCGAGCTGATCCAGATGTCGATGCAGGCCCTGCTCGACGACGGCGACGAGGTCCTCGTACCCGCTCCGGACTATCCGCTGTGGACCGCCTCCGTCTCCCTCGCCGGAGGCACGGCCGTGCACTACCGCTGCGACGAGCAGTCCGACTGGATGCCCGATCTCGCCGATGTGGAGCGGAAGATCACCGACCGCACCCGGGCGATCGTGATCATCAATCCGAACAACCCCACCGGCGCCGTCTACGACGACGAGATGCTGCGCGGGCTCACCGAGATCGCCCGCCGCCACAACCTGATCGTCTGCTCCGACGAGATCTACGACAAGATCCTCTACGACGGCGCCACCCACACCCCGACCGCCGCCATCGCCCCGGATCTGATGGTGCTCACCTTCAACGGGCTCTCCAAGAACTACCGGGTCGCCGGATACCGCTCCGGCTGGATGGCGGTCTGCGGACCGAAGGCCCATGCCTCCTCGTACATCGAGGGGCTGACCATCCTCGCCAATATGCGGCTGTGCGCGAACATGCCCTCCCAGCACGCCGTCGCCACGGCGCTGAACGGCCGGCAGTCCATCCACGACCTGGTGCTGCCGGGCGGACGGATTCTGGAGCAGCGCGATAAGGCGTACGAGCTGCTCACCCAGATCCCGGGGGTCACCTGTGTGAAGCCCAAGGGCGCGCTCTATCTCTTCCCGAGGCTGGACCCCAAGGTCTACAAGATCAAGGACGACCGGCAGATGGTCCTCGATCTGCTGCGCTCGGAGAAGATCATGGTCGTGCACGGTACGGGGTTCAACTGGCCGGAGCCCGATCACTTCCGGATCGTGACGCTGCCCGCGGTGAAGGAACTGGCGGACGCGGTGACCCGGATCGGCTCGTTCCTGGACGGGTACAGCCAGCCCTGACCGATTCCCGACCCCGTCCGAGCTGCGGAAACCGGTCGGCGCGGCACTATCGCGCCAGCACATCCGACTCGACTCAACTTTAGACATAATCCAAGGTAGGATGGTCTCCTGATAGAGAGCAGGAGGCCATCGCCATGTACGAGCCGATTCGCACCAAGTCCGTCCACTCGATGGCCGAGAGTGCCGCCTATCCCCACCGCTCGCGCGAGGAGGAGCTGGACATCCAGCTCGCCGGCCATCTCTCGGCGCTGCTGGCCGTCACCGACGAGCTGGCGCTGGAGGAGGCCGCCGAGCGCATCGCCGGCCAGATCACCCGGCTGCGCGACATGCCGCCGGTCCGGCACGCCCCGCCGAGCCGCGCCCGTACCGAGGATCTGCACCGCCGGGCCCACACCCTGGCCGGCCGTGCCCTGGTCGTCGCGGCCTCCCGCGCGGACACCACGGCCGCCATCCTCGCCGCCGAGCGGATGGACGCCCACGCCGCCGCGCTCGAGCGCCGGCTGGTCGGCGCCCACTGATCGGCCCTGGTTCACGGGCCGGGAAGGCGCGTGGACCGGGTGCCCCGCTGCGTCCTCGGACGAGGTCCCCCATCCCCCCTGGATTCCGTCCGAGGGCGCAGCCCCCTCTTCCCGCGGCCCCGCGGTTGTCCGTGGACGGAAAGAAGTGGCCCCCGGAGTCTGAGGGAGGACTCCGGGGGCCGGGACGCGGCGGACCTGAGGGACGCCACAGGTCAGGGCGGATGTCGGACGGTCCGCCGCGGGGTTTCGGTGCCCGGCGCGACCGGCCGGGCGGGGGTGCCGCACGCACCGGCCGGGCCCCGGGGCCCGGCCGTCCGCGCGGTACCGGGCTCAGCCCAGGCGCGCGACCAGCGCGTGGTACTCGTCCCACAGCTCCTTCGGCGCGTGCTCGCCGAAGGTGTTGAGGTGGTCGGGGACGAGTGCCGCCTCCTCGCGCCAGACCTCACGGTCGACCTTCAGCAGGAAAGCGAGGTCCTCGGCGGGCAGGTCCAGGCCGTCGGTGTCGAGCGACTCGGCCGTCGGCAGAATGCCGATCGGGGTCTCGACGCCCTCGGCGCGGCCCTCCAGCCGCTCCACGATCCACTTCAGCACCCGGCTGTTCTCACCGAAGCCCGGCCAGACGAACGCGCCCGCGTCGTTCTTGCGGAACCAGTTGACGTAGTAGATCTTCGGGAGCTTCGCCGCGTCCGCGCCCTTGCCGACCTTGACCCAGTGGGCCATGTAGTCGCCCATGTTGTAGCCGCAGAAGGGCAGCATCGCGAAGGGGTCGCGGCGCAGCTCGCCGACCTTGCCCTCGGCGGCGGCGGTCTTCTCGGAGGCGACATTGGCGCCCAGGAAGACCCCGTGCTGCCAGTCGAAGGACTCGGTGACCAGCGGGACGGCACTGGCCCGCCGGCCACCGAAGAGAATCGCCGAGATCGGCACGCCCCGGGGGTCCTCCCACTCCGGCGCGACGGTCGGGCACTGCGCGGCCGGCACGGTGAAGCGGGCGTTGGGGTGCGCGGCCGGGGTGGCGGACGCGGGGGTCCAGTCGTTGCCCTTCCAGTCCGTGAGGCGGGCCGGGGCGTCCTCGGTCATGCCCTCCCACCAGATGTCGTTGTCCTGGGTGAGCGCGACATTGGTGAAGACGGCGTTGCCCCAGAGGGTCTTCATGGCGTTGGCGTTGGTGTGCTCGCCGGTGCCGGGCGCGACGCCGAAGAAACCGGCCTCGGGGTTGATCGCGTACAGCCGGCCGTCCTCGCCGAAGCGCATCCAGGCGATGTCGTCGCCGATGGTCTCCACGGTCCAGCCGGGGATGGTGGGCTCCAGCATGGCCAGGTTGGTCTTGCCGCAGGCGGAGGGGAAGGCGGCGGCGATGTACTTGGGCGAATCGGACTCACCCGCGGGCGGGGTGAGCTTGAGGATCAGCATGTGCTCGGCGAGCCAGCCCTCGTCGCGGGCCATCACGGAGGCGATGCGCAGCGCGTAGCACTTCTTGCCCAGCAGGGCGTTGCCGCCGTAGCCGGAGCCGAAGGACCAGATCTCCCGGGTCTCGGGGAAGTGCGAGATGTACTTGGTGGAGTTGCAGGGCCAGGGCACGTCCCGCTCGCCCGGGGCCAGCGGCGCGCCCAGGGTGTGGACGGCCTTGACGAAGAAGCCGTCATCGCCCAGCTCGTCCAGGACGGCCTGTCCCATGCGGGTCATGGTGCGCATGGAGACCGCGACATAGGCGGAGTCGGTGATCTCGACGCCGATGGCGGAGAGCGGGGAGCCGAGCGGGCCCATGCAGAAGGGGACGACGTACATCGTCCGGCCGCGCATCGAGCCGCGGAAGATGCCGTCCTCGCCCGCGAAGATGTCCTTCATCTCCGCCGGGGCCTTCCAGTGGTTGGTGGGCCCGGCGTCCTTCTCGTCCTCGGAGCAGATGAAGGTGCGGTCCTCGACCCGGGCGACATCGGTCGGGTCGGACGCGGCGTAGTACGAGTTCGGGCGCTTGACCGAGTCCAGCTTCCGGAAGGTGCCCTTGGCCACCAGCTCCGCGCAGAGCCGGTCGTACTCGGCCTCCGATCCGTCGCACCAGACGACACGGTCCGGCTGTGTGATCGCCGCGATCTCGTCGACCCAGGAGATCAGCGCCTTGTGATCCGTGGGTGCGGGGGTGGGGACGGTGGTGGGAGCCGCGATGTCGCGCGCCACGATCGCTCCTAAATAAGGGTTGAGGGTTTGCCCTGTGCTGTTCTCGTCTGTTGCCCCGTGGGGGCCGCGGCCCGGATGCTTCGCTGGCGCTCATCCGGTGCCGACCGCACTCATCTGATCATCCCGTGCTCCGCGCCCATATGTCCAGAGGGCGCCTCACGTGAGCATCGCCACTTGTGCCGGCCTCCGGCACCGGGAACTTCTGCACCTCTATCAACCGATTGCTCCGCGGAGAAGTCACTCCGGATGAGGGGCGGGCACCCCCACGCCTTACTTACGGTTGCGTAGGTACCATCCAGACATGACGTCTGCCGCGCCCGAAGTGACCGAGATCGAACCGCCTCCGGTGAAGCCGAAACTGCGCGGCTGGCTGCATGCCGGGATGTTCCCCGCCGTGGTGATCGCGGGACTGGTGCTCACGGCCCTCGCCGACTCCGGCCGGGCCCGGGTGGCCTGCGCGATCTATGTGGCCACCGCGTGTCTGCTCTTCGGGGTGAGCGCGCTCTACCACCGGGGGAACTGGGGCCCGCGCGGTGAGGCCGTGCTCCGCCGGCTGGACCACGCCAATATCTTCCTGATCATCGCGGGCACCTACACCCCGCTGGCCATGCTGCTGCTCCCCGACTCCACCGCCCGGCCCCTCATGTGGGCGGTCTGGGCGGCGGCGGCGGCCGGGATCGCCTTCCGGGTCCTGTGGGTCGGCGCGCCGCGCTGGCTCTACACGCCCTGCTACATCGCGATGGGATGGGCGGCGGTCTTCTTCCTGCCGGACTTCCTGCGGACGGGCGGGATCGCGGTGCTCGTCTGTGTGGTCGTCGGCGGGCTGCTCTACAGCGTCGGAGGCGTGGTCTACGGAATCAAGCGCCCCAATCCGTCACCCCGGTGGTTCGGGTTCCACGAGGTGTTCCACTCGCTGACGCTGGCCGCGTTCGTCGTCCACTACGTCGGGATCTCCCTGGTGGCCTACCAGAACTGACCACGGGACAATGGGCCCATGTCCCGTACCGCACACACCGCTCAGTCGCCGATGGGGCTGCGGGAGCGCAAGAAGCTCAAGACACGGATCGCGATCCGGCGGGCGGCCCACCGGCTGATCGCCGAGCAGGGGTACGAGGCCACCAGCGTCGAGCAGATCGCGGAGGCCGCCGAGGTCTCCCCCTCCACCGTGAGCCGCTACTTCCCGGCGAAGGAGGACATCGTCCTCGGCGACGGAGTGGACCCGGTGCTGGAGGCCGGGCTGCGGGCGCGGCCGGCGGGCGAGGACCCGCTGGACTCGATGCGGTACGTCCTCACCGGTGCCCTGGCCGGCCTCCTCGACGGGGAGCGGGCGGCGGCGGTCCAGCGCACCCGGCTGATGGTGGAGGTCCCGGCGGTGCGGGCGCGGCTGGACGAGTCCCTGGCGCGCACGGCGGAGCTGCTGGTCCCCGTCCTGGCGGACCGCGCCGGCCGCCCCCGGGACGACCTGGGCGTCCGGGTGTTCACGGCGGCGGTGCTGGGTGCCCTGCGCGAGGTGCTGCTGCACTGGGCTGCCCGGGGCCACCGCGACGACCCGGTGGAGCTGCTGGACCGGGCGCTCCGGGCGATGAAGGACGGTGTACGGCTGTAGTCGCCGGCGCCCCGGCGGAGGCCTCCGGCGGGCGCGGTCCGTCCGGCGGTCACTCCCCCGGGGCCAGCTCCCGCGCCAGGTCGGCCGGGTCCGTCACCGGCATCCGGCAGACGAAGCCCCGGCAGACATAGGCCGCGGCCCGCCCGTCCACCAGCGGCCGGTCCCGCAGCAGCGGGAACTCCCCGCTGTCCGGCGCCCCGGCCGCCACCACGGCACCGGGCGCGGTGGCGAGCAGCGCCGTCCGGTGCAGCGCCTCCGCCGCCGGATCGCCCTCCGGACCCGCCACGGCGACCTCCCGGGGCCCGTCCAGCAGCGCCTCCGCGACGGCGAGCCCCCAGCCGATGAACCTCGGTGCCCTCGGCCCCAGCGCCTTCACCACCCCGAGCGCCTCCTCCGCCGCCGTGCGATGGGCCTCGGACCCGGTGTGCGCGGCATAGGAGAGCAGCGCCCCGGCGGCGGCGGTCCAGCCGGAGGGGGTGGCGTTGTCGGTCGGGTCCTGGGGGCGGCGGATGAGCTTCTCCGCGTCGTGCGCGGTGTCGTAGAGCGTCCCGTTCTCGCCGGTGAAGCGGTCGAGGACGATGTCCAGGAGGAAGCCGGCGAACTCCAGCCACACCCCCTCCCCGGTGACGGCCGCCAGCGTGAGGAAGCCCTCGGCGACATCGGCGTAGTCCTCCAGCACCCCGGCGTTCGGGCCCACCCGGCCGTCCCGGGAGGTGCGGGAGAGCCGGGCGGAGGGGTCCAGGTGCACCCGTACCAGCAGATCGGCGGCCTCGGTGGCGCGCTCGATCAGATCGGGCCGGTCGAAGAAGGCACCCACCTCGGCGAGGGCGGCGATGGCGAGCCCGTTCCACGCGGCGACCACCTTGTCGTCGCGCTCGGGCCGGTGCCGCCGCTCGCGCGCGGACCACAGCCGCTCCCGGATCGCCGGACCGGCCTCCTCGCCCGGGAGCCGCAGAACGGACGAGCCGTGCTCGAAGGTGCCGGCCTCCGTCACCCCGTACAGCTCGGCGGCGCGCCGGCCGTCCTCCTCGCCGAGCACGTCGCGGAGCTGCCCGGGTGTCCACGCGTAGAAGGCGCCCTCGGTCCGCTCCCCCGCCGCGTCCACGCTGTCGGCGTCGAGCGCGGAGGCGAAGCCACCCTCGGTGGTGCGCAGCTCCCGCACCATGAAGTCGGCGGTCTCCAGCGCGACCCGGCGGGCGAGCGGGGAGCCGGTGACCCGCCACAGATGGGCGTAGACCCGGCAGAGCAGGGCGTTGTCGTAGAGCATCTTCTCGAAGTGGGGCACCACCCACTCGCGGTCCACCGAGTAGCGGGCGAACCCGCCGCCGAGCTGGTCGTAGATCCCGCCCCTGGCCATCGCCTCACAGGTGGCGGCGGCCATCTGGAGCGCCCCCTCGGCCCCGGTGCGGGCGTGGTGCCGCAGCAGGAACTCCACCACCATCGCCGCCGGGAACTTGGGCGCCCCGCCGAAGCCCCCGTGCCGCTCGTCGAAGTCCCGGCTGAGCGCGAGCAGCGCCTGCGCCAGCTCCTCCTCGCCGGGTGTGCCCTGCCCCCCGTGGGCCAGCGAACGCCCGCCCAGATCCCGGCTGATCCTCCGCGCCACCTCGTCCACCTCGCCCCGCCGCTCGCCCCAGGCGGCGGCGACCCCTTCCAGGACCTGCCGGAAGGAGGCCATCCCGTGCCGCGGCTCCGGCGGGAAGTAGGTCCCGAAGTAGAACGGCTCCCCCTCGGCGGTGAGGAACACGGTCATGGGCCAGCCACCGTGCCCGGTGGCGGCCTGCACGGCCTCCATGTAGACCGCGTCGACATCCGGCCGCTCCTCGCGGTCGACCTTCACCGCGACGAAGTGCTCGTTGACGTAGGCGGCGGTGGGGGCGTCCTCGAAGGACTCGTGGGCCATGACGTGGCACCAGTGGCACGCCGCGTAGCCGACCGACAGCAGCACGGGTACATCCCGCCGTCGCGCTTCCTCGAAAGCCTCCGGCGTCCAGGGCCACCAGTCGACCGGATTGTCAGCATGCTGAAGCAGGTAGGGCGAGGTCGCGCTGGCCAGCCGGTTCATGCGGTCCAGCCTCTCACAGCGCCCCGGCCCGGCAGATGAGGCCCGCACGGGCCACCGCGCGCTGCCGATCGACACTCGTGGCTCTGCCCGCTCTTCGGAACCGGGCGTACCGGCAGCGCGGAACAGTAGTCTGAGCCCAGCAGTGCCGGACCTGTCGAGGCTCCTCGGAGGAGGTACATCATGACCGCCGAGATGGTGGCACCCGCATGGATGCATACGCAGATCAGCGCGGAGCAGTACGACTCCTGGTCCGAGGAGCAGTGTGCCGGCATCGAGATCGTGGACGGGATGGTCGTCGTGAGCCCGAGCGCCTCCAAGCGGCACAATCGGCTGGCCCGGATCCTGGCCAATGCCCTGGACGCGGCAGCAGGCCCGGACTGGAACGCCGACACGGACTTCGACGTCCGCCTGCAGGACGTTCCCCTCACCAACCGCCGCCCGGACGTGGCTGTCTACCGGGCGGACACCATCGACCTCACACCCACCCGCCCCGAACACCTGCTCTTGGTCGTCGAGGTCGTGTCGCCCGGCTCGGAGACCACCGACCGGATCGTGAAGGTGGACCAGTACGCCAAGGCGGGCATCCCCTTCTACTGGCGGATCGAGCAGGCCGCCACCGGTCTCCCGATCATCTACACCTACGTACTCGACCCCGCCACCAAGGCTTACAGGGACGGTGAGATGTTCACCGGCACGGTGAAGGCCACCGCACCTTTCTCCATCGCGGTCGATCTTGGGCTCGCGTAAGGCACAGAGAAGCCGCCCCTCTATCGACCCTTGACCGTCAGCACCCGCATCACGGTGCTTCGCGGACCGATCAGGACATTCTCTGGCTACGGACCAGATGCACGACACGCGAATGCCACTCCGACTCGCACACGATCGTTCAGCCGCGCCCAGCCAAGAACTACTCGAGGGCAGGCTAACGGACGGCCGCACCCGCGGGGCAGCCGTCCAAACAGCGACCCCAGTCTTGGTCTCCAGTTGCGGTTCATCGACGCTGACGTGCTACGACCGCCCCGCTGCGCCAACCATGGCGCTGCAGGCAGGTACGAGCTGACGTGTTCGACCACCAGCCGACCATCCATGCGGACGTCACTGTCGGCGGCGATACAAGAGTTCACGGGAAAGTGGCCCGTCCTCACGAGTCGAGCGTAGAAGCTCGTGTGATGAGCCTGGCCGCGCGCGGGTCGGTGAGAGGCATCCCGCACGGCCCTGTCGGATCAGGGCTCGGGTAGGTGGTGATCGCCATGCCCGCGGCCTCTCACTCGGTGTCGATATCAGCCTCGCCGACCTCCTTGTCGGCCGACTTGATGCCCAGGCTTTCGATGAACTGCCTTTCCCGCGCCGCTAGTTCGTGCTGCCGGGCGAGGATGAACTCGGTGAACTCATCAGCCTTGAGGTGTTCGATGGACTCGAGGCTGACTCCGTGCGAGTCCAGGATGTCGGTCCGCCCTTCCTCCGCGAGCCTGATGAGCGCCTGCCGGATCGACACACGCGGCGGCGTCGTCATGACGATCCGGTTGGCAGGACTGGAAGCCCCGGGGACCCCGCTTTGGGTGATGACGTGTCGATAGGTTTCGCTGTGCGCCGTCGCCAGCTGTTCCAGCACGTTGGCGGTGTCGCCGTCGAGGTTCTTCCGATCCGGGAACGTCTGCAGGTCCCACAGGAGGTAGGCGCGCACGCGCGCGCTGCGCAGGTCGAAGCGTTCGGGGAAGGAACGGGCCCGCTCAGCGGCATAGCTAAGCCCACTCTCGCTTCGGGCGAAGGCCTTCATCTCCGTGATGAACTTCCGGACCTGGGTGGTGTTGGACCCGGCGAAGGTGCCCGCCAGGGACGTGGTCCAGAACCAGTGCCGCAGCTTGACCCGCTGCTCAGCTTCGACCTTGTCGGAGAAGTGGAAGAAGACGGCGAGCAGCATGATCTGGATGTTGTAGGGAACCAGGCGAGCCAGCGGTACCCGCACCTCCTCGCGCAGGAACTCGACCACCTGCTGGAGGATCAGGTCGGTGTCCTCCACCGCGGTCATGAGCTGGCCCTGGACCTTGCGGGCCATCGTCTCCCAGGAGGTGTCCCGCTGCACGTCCTCCTCGCCGGACAGCGCGAGGACGGTCTGGAAGATCGTCATGATCGGGATCTCGCCGAAGCCCGAAGCTGCGATCCGCCCCTTGATCTCCTCCATCTTGTCACTGAGCGTCTCCGAGGAGCCGATGGTCCCGTAGGTCAGTGCGGAGACCATCTGATCGGGACGCATCTTCTGGCCGCTGCTGTTGATCCTGGAGAAGACCTCGATCGCCTGCTGAAGAGTACCGCCCTCCATGCGCACTACGGAGACCTTGTAATTCTTCACCCGCTTCGCAATGCGCTCGCTCTCCTTGGTGAGGCGGCCGGCCTCCTCGCGGGAGTGGGGGACGTCGGACAGGGTCCGCGCGTATTCGAGAAAGTCCAGGGTCCCCAGTACAGACCGCATGGGCAGGAAGTGGCTGGGCACCGGCTCGCCGCTCTTCCAGTGGCGGTAGCGCACACCATCGTGTTCCGACCGGACGAGCGGCCGGTAGACCCACCACATCCAGTCCTCCTGACGCGCGGACGACGGGGCGTCGGCCGAGCGGTGGAGGACGCCGAAGAGCGTCGAGAGCCGCTGGTGACCGTCCAGGATGTAGGCGACCTTCGCCCCTTCCGGTGCCGGCGGAATCCTGCGACCACCGATGGTGTCGAGGCTTTCGAGCGGCATGGTGGTCTCCCAGATGAGCAGGCTGCCCATCGGATACCCGCGTTCCATGCTGTCGAAGAGCTGGAGCATCTGCTCGGGGCGCCACAGGAACGGGCGCTGGAACTTCGGTACCCGCAGCTCGCCCTGCGCGATCCGCTCCAGGACCTGCTCCAGGAAATGGACCTCCGGCACCACAGAGATATCCTTGACCACCTCGATGTCTCCCATGCTCAGACCACGCCCCGAATCGTTTCGAACATCGATCGCAATTCCTGTTTCGCTCGGGGGCCCAGGCCATCCAGGTCCCTCTCCGATATGCCGCCGCGCTTCACCTCTTGCAGAAACAGACCCGGCAAGTCCGTTCCAAATCCCTCTTGGAGGGTGATGAGATCCTGCTCCGCCACTTCGTCGTACAGATCACCGTGGCGCTGCGGGACGACGTAGGTGGTCCCCGCCTTCCCGGAGTGGCGCCCCTTCTGGCCGGCACCCATCTGCGGCTTCCCCTTGAATCCGTACTTCATGTCGAAGTGGGCTCGCTGCTCGGGCGAGAAGGCCTTGAGGGACTCCAGGCGCTTGGCCATGGAGGACATGCCGACGGCCCTCTTCGGCTGCCGGGCCAGGACCCGGTTGGGGATGTAGTTCTCCATCTCACGGAAGCTGAGGACGTGCGCACTAACGCCTTCGGCCACGGCGGCTTCGGCCTTCTCGTGATTGCCGGTCCGGTCCGTGGGGTGGAAGCTGTCACTGTCGATGACGAGGACCACACGCTTGGTACGGGAGAACTGCGCAGCCTGGTCGACTGCATGACGGGTCGCCCCGTCCTTGCCGCCTCCGTTGTACACGCCGAGGCGGCTGCCCTCCTTAGCGTCAATGACGTCCTCGCAGCCGAGCAGGCGCGCGAGCGCCTCGATCATCTGCCAGTCGTAGATCGCGTTCTCCACGACCAGCACGGCCGGCCGCTCCAGGTCGCGGATGTCCGCCGTGAGCGTCTCAGCTGCCACCCTGACCACGCCCGTGGCCCCCCCTTGCGGCGCCCAGGCCTGCGCCATGCTCGCCTTCTGCGCGAGCAGCAGGTAGCTCTGCGCCAGGACAGGGAGGTGACGCTCCAGGAACGTATGGACGGCGTCCACATCACGCGGGGAGATCGCCCACTCGTGCCGCGCCTCGCTGAAGAACGCGATCAGCTTCAATATGAGCTCTGCGTTCTCGTCGCCCTGCCGGCCCTTCAGCAGGTCGACGGGAATCTCAACGCGCATCGTCGATCCGATTCGCCTGCGCGTCCGCGAGGGCCCGCACCTCCTCGAAATCCTCCGCGAAGACTCCCCGCGGCCAATAGTCGAGATTGCCGAGGGCGTCCACCTCGATCTTCCACAGAGTGGCGGCCCCCTCGGCCTGCTCAACGAAGTAGATCTTCACGTCCTCCGGCGCCAGCTTCCGCTCCGCGACCCGCCGGCGAAGCCTCAGGAGGAAGTTCTCACTGTGCGTCTCCACCAGGAAGCGCACCTGCGACTCGTGCACGGCGTCGATGTAGAAATCGGCGATCGCGGCGTGCGCCGAAGGGTGGAGATGGAGTTCGGGCTCCTCCACGATCTCGATCACCGGCCCGGCGGGCGGTTCCACGCAGTCCGCAGCCCGCTGGATCACTATCGGCAGGAACTGGACCACACCGGTGCCGACGTCGTCGATGTGGACGACGAGATCGGGGTCGCGCAAGGAACGCAGCTTGGGGATGTACATCCCGGAGCCGACGTCGGTGACTTCGAGGCGCCACCCGGGCAGGATGCTTTCCAGCAGGGTGTTCACCTCACGGCCAATCAGACCGCGGCCGTACACCTCGTCCGCGGCGAGCATGCCAAGCGCCCTCTCGCCCCGATAGCCGACGCTGCTCAAGGTTCTGGCCGGGGACCGGAAGAAGCGCTCTGGACTCTTCCTGAACGGACCGAGATACCGGATCTCGTCGAGGCCTTCCCGAATGAGCCCAGTGACACCGCTGACACCGCCGACGGAGTCCGGCCAGTCGGCCGGATCGGGTAGCAGCCCGCGAAATCCGACTTTGGCCTCCTGGCCGTCGATAAGATACGCGCGCTTCTCCTGGGAGTAGGCGTCGATGCCGGGCATCCAGGAGAGGTTCGCGACCTCGGTCCCACAGGAGATCTGCACCGAGGAGACCAGCTGCAGTCCCTGGTTGGCGATGTTCTGGACCTCGGCGGTGGCGCTGATGGTCTCGCCGCCCTCGCGCCCGATCGACACTCCCAGGCGAATATGCCCATGGGGTGATGAGCCGTGGATCAGATCGGCGAACGAAGGAGTGAAGCCCTGGATCAGGTCCAGGTCCAGAGGGTAGGGGGAGTCGCCGCGGATACCGAGGGACAGGAGCGGGAGCGCTCGCACGACCGCACTCTTGCCAGAATTGTTCCGGCCGAGTACTACGGTGATCTTTCCAAGCTCCACCTCCTGTCTCTCCCTGAAGCAGCGATAGTTCTCCAGCGAGAACCGTTCCAACGACACCGGAGCTCCCGTTCGGTTAAACCATGTCTGGCGAGGCCGTGCCGACCTCAGGGAACACCGCGCCAGCTTGGCCGCAGCAATACTCTCAGACAGTGGAAGCTCGGGACCCGAGTTTCCACCTTCCAGTTGCGGAGATGCCCGACGTCTGTCTCGGAGCTCCAGCTATCTGGCGAGACCGTCAGCCTCTACGGAACAGTCCTTCCTCGGGACGGCAGAGGTGCTGCATGTGGCTGCGAGCACAGGTACCAGAAGGGCAGCGGGCATATCAACTTCCCCTCCCTGCTACGACCTGGCCCAGCCTTTGAACCTCCTGGAAAGGACCCCGTGGCCATCGCCTGCGGCCAGCAACAGCTCCGCCCCTTGATGCAGCTGCTGTCGGAGCCTTGCCACATACGTCAGCTTGGGTTCCTCTGAGACTCAGTACCTCCGCCTCCGGGTAGCCATCACGTCCTGGCTACGGCACCCCGCACCTCGAGCGGACGCGAGAGCTGCGGACTACTGGGTTCGTGGGTTCACTGGCACCAGTGGCGACACCGGGCCTCCCCGAAAGCCTCCGGCGTCCAGGGCCACCAGTCGACCGGATTGTCAGCGTGCTGAAGCAGGTAGGGCGAGGTCGCGCTGGCCAGCCGGTTCATGCGGTCCAGCCTCTCACAGCGCCCCGGCCCGGCAGATGAGGCCCGCACGGG
>NZ_JBEOYB010000012.1:0-27940 GCF_040296845.1 Streptomyces sp. NPDC001985 | reverse complement strand
CCACCGCGCGCTGCCGATCGGCGCCGGCGCGTCCGCCCGCTCCTCGGAATCGGGCGTACCGGTGGCACGGAGGAGTACGGCTCCTGGTCCGAGGGGCGGTGTGCCGGCGCCGGGATCGTGGACGGGAGGGCCGTCGTGGACCCGGGCGCCTCCAAGCGGCACCGGGTGGAGGACTGTTCCTCCCGGAGGCGCGGCGGGCTCAGTCGGCGAAGCGGCGGACGTATCTCCTCTGCCACGGTGTCTCCACCGCGTGCCGGCTGTAGTGCCGGCGCACGTATCCCACCGCCTCCGCCGGCGGGACGCCGTCCAGGACCGCGACGCAGGCCAGTGCCGTGCCCGTGCGGCCCCGGCCGCCGCCGCAGGCGAGTTCCACGCGTTGGGTCGCGGCGCGCGACCAGGTCTCCTCCAGGAGGGTGCGGGCCCGGGGGCGGCTGACGGGGAGGCGGAAGTCGGGCCAGCGGAGCCACCGGGACTCCCAGGGGACCTCGGGGGGTGCTCCGCCGAGGAGGTGGACGGCGAAGTCGGGGGTGGGGCCGGGGGGCAGGGGGCGGCGCAGGGCGCGGCCCCGGACGAGGCGGCCGGAGGGGAGGCGGAGGACGCCGGGGGCCTGCGGGTCCCAGAGTTCGTGGGTCACCCGGTCAACGTAGCCAGCGGGGAGCGCGGAGCGGATCGATACGCGATATCACCGTGATCCCGGCGGCCTCCGGGGTCAGCCCTTCGACTCGGCCACCAGGCGGGCGCGTTCGTCGAGTTCGCGGGCGGCGCGGACTCTCCGGTAGGGGGCGATGCGGCGGCGCATCGTACGGAAGTGCTCATCGCCGCGCGCGGTGGAGAGCAGGGTGTAGTCGTCGAGGAAGGTGCCCCAGGTCCCGCACGCCTCCTCCAGATGCCCCAGTTCCAGCTGGCGGTGGGCGAGGACCGCGTTGGAGTGGACCCTGCCCTGGCGCTCCTGGCGGGACTGGGCGCGGATGGACTCCTTGAGGGCGGCGATGGAGCCGGGCAGATCGCGGGTCTCGTAGAGCACATGGGCGACATGGAACTGGTAGGCGGCCCGGTCGTAGCCGCCGATCGACTCGCGGCGGGAGTCGGCGCGGGAGAGCGCGGCCTCCGCCTCCCGTAACCGGGTGAACGCCTGGTGCCGGTCCCCGACCATGGCGGCGGCGTGGGCCTGCTGGCCCCGGAGGAAGGCCAGCAGCCGCGGGCCGGCCGCGGGCGCGGCCTGGGCCGCCGAGTCCGCGAGGTCCAGGGATTTGCTGCCGTGACCGAGGTTGGACGCCTGGAGGCTCATCCCGCGCAGGGTGCGGCAGTACGTGACGTGGTCTCCTGCCTCTCCGGCGAGTTTCAGTGCTTTGACGTAGTACCGCTGCCCCAGACCGTGTTCGCGTTCGTACATGGCCATCCAGGCGGTGAGATAGGTCAGATCGGAGGCCGCGGAGAGCATGTCCCGGCGATTCTTCCCGCTGGCGGCGGCCCGCAGATAGGGCAGCACGGTGTTGACGAGAAAAGCCGCCGCCATGGGGCGGGCATGTCCTCCGCCGAGTTCGTCGAGTATGTCGGCGATACGGTCGGTCATGGTGCGCACCGTGGCGACTTCGCCCGCTCCGATACGGCTGGTCGGTTTCGTGATGCGCTCGGGATCGGGGTTGTCCGCGGCATGTGCCACTTCGGTGAATAGGGGGACGGTGAGAGCGGCCGAGTACAGTCCTGCGGTGAGCACTCCACGACGGGATGGGTCCATGTCTGCCCTTCCGAGATCCATAAGGGATTCGACAGTGTCTCTGCCGCCGGACCCTTTCGTGTCCTCCGGCTGCTGAAGACCCGCTTCAGCGTAAGTCAATGGACGCCCGAGCTTACGTTCGAGTGTTTCCAGAATGACCCTTCTGACCTGTTCCCTCGGCTGGGTCCCGGCAAGCCAGTGAGAAACGGCGGATTGCTCGTACTTCAGCGGCATCCCAATCTGCGCACCGGTGCGATTCACCGCGCCGGCGAGCTGTGTGCGCGACCATCGCGCCTGCTCAAGCAGTGCTTCAAGACCTGTGTTGCGCTGCTTCCGGGATGCCTGGGCCACATCAACTCCCCTGCCGTTCATGACTTTCACGGTCCCGCCCCTCCGCAACGGTACCCGTACGGACGCGTACGCAGTTAGCTCTGCACGGCCCACGATCACCAGTGGTCCGGAGAGGGCGACGCACCCTCGGCACCGGCGGACAGGAGGAGCTGTGATCTCCGTGGAAGAAGTCGATACCCGGCTGAGTATGAGATTGACCGTCCACCCCTCGGAGATCAGGCATATTCGGCGTGCGGTCCTGGATCATCTGCACGGCCGGGGGCTCGGGGAATCCGCCTTCGATATCGCCCTGGTGGTGACCGAACTGCTCGCCAATGTCCATGAACATGCCGATGGATTATGCGAACTGGAGATCGAGCCCCGGGACGGGTGGCTGGTCCTGAAAGTCCGCGACACCGTCATGGCACCACCGACTCTGCGGCGCCGCTCGGTCTCCGCCGAGACCGGCCGGGGGCTCTTCCTGGTGGACGCGCTGACCGAGCACTGGGAAACCACCGTCATCGCCACCGGAAAGGTCATCACCTGCACCTTCCGTATCCCTCCCGGACCGGGCTGACCACTATCGCGTGATAACCGGAATCGGAGCCGTCGCCGCACAACTCACCCGGAGACCCCTGGCCCCGGAGAACCGGCGCGCCCCCGTGAGCGTCCTGTCCCTGTGTGGACCCACGACCTCGACCGCCCTGGGCCGCCGGCTGTCTGACCTTCCTCGCCGGCGGTCTCGCGGGGTACGGCGCCCACCGCCTGTCCCGCGCCGCCCGCCGCACCTGCAGACTGATCCTGCGGGAGCACCCGAGCATCTTCGACTGGTGGACCTGGCAGGCACCGCTCACCATCATCGCCGCGTCCTTCATCGGGCTGACCGCCTGGGCGATCCCCGCCGCACTGCTGCGGCGGGCACCCCGGTGGGCGCGGCGGATCGTCCCCGGCGCGGTGTTCACGCTCGCGCTGGCCGCGCTCGTCCTGTGGCACTTCGCCTGGCTGGGCACCCCGCTCAGGGCCGGAACCGACGGCGGGGCCTGTGCGGCCGACCACGTTCCGCCGTGGTGGCCCGCCTGGCTGCCCGAATGACCCGTATGCCCCGCCAGCAGCGGTTTTCCCTCCGTACGCATGACATGCACCGCACAGGATCGACACCCGCATCCCTCGCTTCGGGGCCCCGCGCACAGGACACTTGACCGGGAAACAGAACCGGAGACACAAGGGGGACCCCTATGCGGGACAGCCACCGGAGCGAGGCCGAGCGGCTGTTGGCGCGCGCCGTCGAGGAGGAGGCTCGGCGCTCGGGCGGGCGGACGAACGCGCAGGTGCTGCTCGCGCGAGGGCGCGAGGCGCTGGACGCGATGGCGTCGAACGCCGCCGATGAGTACACCGCGTACGAACAGGCCCTGGCGGAGGCGGAGGCCGCGGGGAAACCGCTGTCCGCGCGGTTCAGCCGGGCGGAGCTGGCGACCCCCGCGCTGGTCACCGTGGTGGGGGCGGTGGCAGCGGCCGGAGCGGACCTCGCGTTCGGCACCTCCGCCGGAACCGCGCTGGGGGCCGGTGCGGTGGTGGCGGTCGCCGGGGCGGCGGCCACCGTCGCCCGGATCACCGCGTCGCACTGGCCCGCCGCCCACCGCAGGGCCGGGGCGCTCGGCCAGCCGGGCGGAACCGAGCAGTTGCGGCTCCAGTGGCTCACCGCCCTGGAGGTGCGCGGCATCCGGCCCTTCCTCGACCAGCAGCGGATGCTCGGCGTCGGCACCCGCCCTCAGCGGAAGGACTCCACGGGCCCGCAGTTGCGCGGACGGGACCGCAGCGCCGCCGCGCGCCGACGGTCCACGCTCGCCCAGTCCTTCGGCAGGCTGCCGGAGCCGGCGGGCCCGTTCAGCGGGCGGCGCGAGGAGATGAGCCGGATCACCCAGTGGGTGCACGCCTCGCGGGCGTCGACCGAGACCCTGCCGACGGTCGTCATCCTGCACGGAAGGCCGGGCGCGGGCCGCTCCACTCTCGCCGTGCGCGCCGCCCACCATCTGAAGGACCAGTTCCGGGGCGCGTGCGTGGTCGATCTGCGCGGTGCCAGCGGCCGGCCGCTCACCACCCGCGAGGCCCTGCTCCATCTGCTGAACCGGCTCGGCGCGCCGCGTGAGCAACTGCTCTTCCGGGAGCGGTCCTCCCCCGAGCAGCAGGTGCGGCGGCTCGCCGAGCTGTACCACCGGCATCTGACCGGGCTCGCGGTCACGGTGATCCTGGACGACGCGGGCGACCCGGCGCAGGTGCGGACGCTGATACCGGAGCGCTCGGACAGCCTGGTGCTGGTGACCGCCCGTGAGCCGCTGGAGCTGCCGGACGACACCCCGGCACGGGTGTACCGGCTGCCGGTGGAGGCGCTGGACGAGGCGGGGGCCGAGGAGTTGCTGCGGGCCGTGGGGGACCAGCCCGCGGGCGCGCCCTACGACGGGCAGTCCGGCGACCGCGTCCGCGAGCTGTGCGGCGGGCTGCCGCTGGCGCTGCGGATCGCGGGCTCCTCACTGGGGACGCGCACTCCGCAGCGGCTCGCCGACGATCTGGCGGCGGCCGGCGCGAAGGCGCCGGGGCAGGGGGCGGGTGCGGGTGCGGATGCCGGAGCCGGCGCGGAAGCCGGGGACGAGGGCAGGGCCGGAGGCGGTACGGAAGCCGGGGGCAGGGCCGGGGGCGGAGGCGGAGGCGGTACGGAAGCCGGGGGCGGAACCGGAGCGGCCGGATCGGCCACCCAGGGCGTACCGGACCCAGCGGGCGCACCAGGCGTACCGGACGCAGCAGGCACACCAGCCACAGCACTCGACCCGGTGGAGCGGGCACTCTGGCTGCGCTACCGCGACCAGCCCGAACCGGGGCGCCGGCTGCTGCGCCGGCTCGCGCTCGCCGGGCGGGCCTCACTCGGCGCATCGGCGGCGGCGGCGCTGCTCGCCACCGACGAGCAGGAGTCGCAGCGGCTGCTCACCGCCCTGGCGGACGCGGCGCTGATCTCCCGGGCCCGCTCCAGCCGCTACCGGCTGCACGACAGCGTCCGCGCCTTCGCCCGGGCTCGGCTGTTCGACGAGGAGGAGGCGGCGGAGCGCACCGCCGCGCAGGAGCGGCTGATCCAGAACTACGCGGAGCTGGCCGGGGCCGTGATCCGGATGGTGGACGGCAAGATGTCCACCCGGGCCGGGCAGTTCGGCGCGCACGGCTTCCGCTCGCTGGACTCGGCGCTGCGCTGGCTGGACGACGAGTCCAGCTTCATCACCTCGGCGCTGCGGTACGCGGAGGGGGTGGATCAGCAGACGGTGCTCAACCTCCTGGGCGCGCTCGCCGACTACTGTCTGCTGCGCGGCGACCTCTACCGCCTCGGCGAGATCAGCGAGCTGTCGCAGGCCGTGGACCAGGGGCTGCTGGAGCGCTCGGTGCGCTGGCGCACGGGTATCGCGGCACGTCAGCTCGGCGAGCTGGACAAGGCCCGCACCACCCTCTCCTCGGTCGTCGGCCTCTACCGCGAGGCGCGGAACGACGCGGGCGCGGCGCTGGCGCTCTGTTCGCTCGGGATCACCCTGCACCACCAGGGCAATCTCACCGAGGCCGCGGCCCGGCTGACCGAGGCGGTCGAGCTCCAGTCGACGGACGAGCAGGCCGAGGACCGGGCGTGGTCCCTGCACGCGCTGGCGGCGGTCCGCCGGGACCAGGCCCATCTGGGCGAGGCGCTGGGGCTGCTCGCGACGGCGCTGGAGCTGCACCGGGAGGGCGAGTCGCTGCACGGCGAGGCGTGGACGCACTTCCAGCTCGGCCAGGTCTGTCTGCGGATGGGCGAGGTGGCGCGGGCCGAGAGCGAGCTGCGGTCGGCGCTCGATCTGTACGGCCGCACCGGGGACGCCCGCGGCGAGGCCTGGGCGCTGACCCAGCTCGCGCGGGCCCGGCTGGTGGACGGCGACCCGGCGGAGGCGGTGGAGCAATTGGAGCCGGCGCTCGCCCGGCACCGGGACAACGAGGACGCGCGCGGCGAGGCGTGGACGCTGTACTACCTGGGGCAGGCGCTGGAGGAGCGCGGCGACGCCGACCAGGCGGTGCGGGAGCTGGAGCGGGCGCGGACGATGTTCTCGCGGATGCGCGATGTGTACGGGCTGGCGTGCGCGCGCCACCACTCGGGCCGGGTCACCCGGGACCAGCGGGCGGCGCGGACCGGAAATCTGCGCAACTCCGGCTTCGCCCGGCAGCTGCTGATGGACGCGCGGGCCGACTTCCGGCGGATCGGGGTGGCCCACGGGGAGGGCTGGACCGCGCTGGAGCTGGCGATCGTGGACGCGGGGAACAACCGGGCCGGGCAGGCGCTGGGGCTCTGTGACGAGGCGGTGGAGCTGTTCGCGTCGTACGGGGACGAGCGGGGCGGGGACTGGGCGCGCTTTCTGCGGTGCACGCTGCTGCCGTTCGCCTCGCCGGGCGGGATCGTGGTGGGCACGGTGGTGGCGCAGGAGGAGCTGGCGCGGCTGCGGGCCGCCGGGCACGGCACCCGGGACGGAAAGCTGGAGGACTGCGCGCAGGCGCTCGCGGTGATGCTGGAGCGCGGGGTGCGTCTGGAGGACGGCTGGCAGGCGTGGGACCTGGGGATGGTGCCGAACCGGCACGCCCGGGAGGTGATGGGGGTCCCGGTGCCGGCGACGGGCTGAGCGACGTCACGCCGCGCGCCGGGCGCCGTGGGGCGCCTGGCGTCCGGCGTCCGGCGTCCGGCGTCCGGACAGGAAAATGCACCCGGGCACGGACGGGGCCGTACGTCGGTACGGCCCGGGTGCCCGGGTGCCCGGGTGTCGCCCGGTGGCCGGCCGCCGTCCGGTGGTCCGGGCGGCGGGCGGCCGGGGTTCAGACGCTCTTGGCCGGGGCCTTCGCCTTCGGTGCGCCGTTCTGCTGCCGGGGGGCCCCCGGTGCCGGGGCCGGGGTCCGGGCCTCCTCGAAGTCGATCCGGCCCATGTGCCGGTTCAGCGACTTCATCAGGAACCAGACGCCCACGGCCAGCGCCGCGAAGACCAGGAAACCGAGGACACCGGGGGTGACCTTGTTCTTGTCCAGCTCTTCGGCGGCCAGGACGACCGAGTCCATCATTGCGAGATTCAGGCTTCCGCTCACGCTCATATCAGGCATTCTCGCGGATGCCCGCGAAGAGGTCGTCCTCGGGGAGGGAGGTATCGACGAGCGACTTCGCCAGCTCGTACTCCTCGGTGGGCCAGACCTTCTTCTGGATCTCCATCGGAACGCGGAACCAGCCGCCGTCCGGATCGATCTGGGTGGCGTGCGCGATCAGCGCCTTGTCCCGGATCTCGTAGAAGTCGGCGCACGGAACATGGGTGGTCAGCGTGCGCTCGACGCGCTCGAACTCCTTCCAGCGCTCCAGCCACTCCCCGTACGGCGACTCCAGGCCGCGCTCCAGCAGCGCCTCGTGCAGCGCGACCGTGCGCGGGCGGTTGAAGCCCTGGTTGTAGTAGAGCTTCAGCGGCTGCCAGACCGGGCCGAACTCGGACTCGGGGAAGCGCTCGGCGTCCGCCGCGCCCTCGAAGGCGACCATCGTGACCTTGTGGGTCATGATGTGGTCGGGGTGCGGGTAACCGCCGTTCTCGTCATAGGTGGTGATCACCTGCGGGCGGAAGGAACGGATCAGCCGCACCAGCCGGCCGCCCGCGCTCTCCTCGTCCTCCAGGGCGAAGCACCCCTCGGGGAGCGGCGGCAGCGGGTCGCCCTCGGGGAGCCCGGAGTCGATGAACCCCAGCCACTCCTGCTTGACGCCCAGGATCTCGCGGGCCTCGTCCATCTCCTTCTTGCGGACCTCGTGGATGTTCTCCTCGATATAGCTGTCACCCTGGAGCCTGGGGTTGAGGATGGAGCCGCGCTCGCCTCCCGTGCAGGTCACGACCAGCACGTCCACCCCCTCGGACACATACTTGGCCATCGTGGCAGCGCCCTTGCTCGACTCGTCGTCGGGGTGGGCGTGAACGGCCATAAGTCGCAGCTGGTCAGTCAAGACTCGATCCTCAATGATTCGTCACGAATGGTCGGGTGCCGTCCGGCCGCTGCGGCGGCGCGGGGTGGCGGTCGGGGGCCTGAGGGAGGCTTCTATAGTGACCGAAACGGGGGACGGAAAATTCCGGCGTCCTCCTGTCAGGGAGGTTCCCCCGAGAGGAATGGTCATGACCGCCGTGCGCGAGCAGGTGCCCGAGAGCCGCTACGGCCGCTCGGCGGACGAACGGGCCGACCGGAAGCTCAAGATCCTGGGCGGTTTCCTGGGGGTCGGCTTCCTCGGGATGGTCGTCTGGTTCGGCTACGACTACGTCGCCGGGGAGAAGATCAGCGCCGAGGTGATCAAGTTCGATGTGACCTCGGACTCCGAGGTGCAGCTCCATCTGGAGATCCGCAAGGACGCCGACGCCACCGGCACCTGCACCGTGCGCTCCCGCTCCGAGGACGGCGCCGAGGTGGGCCGGCTCGATGTGCCGGTGACCGCCGAGGGCGACACCCGTATCGATCAGGTGGTCAGGATTCGTACGACGACCCTGGCGACCAGCGCCGAGCTGGCGCGGTGCTCCGCGCGCTAGGGAGTTTCTTTCGGATCGGGCCGGATCGGTGAGCGGGGTCCGGTGCCGTGGATCGCGGGGCGGAGGAGGGAGCCCACGCGGAGCGCCGGCGACCGGCGACAGCGCGGCGAGGCGCGGTGCCGGGGCTCGCGAGCCCGGCACGATCCGAAAGAGACGACCTGGTTCCCGGCGCGAACCCCACGGCTCAAATATGACAGAGACCCACTCTGACCTGCGTTGACGCAGTTCTGATGGTTTTTGTCCTCCCCCTTCTGCCACGAAATTGTTAGGCTCGTGGTTTCGCCCATCCATGAAGGCTCCATGCTTCTGGGTAGGGCGTTGCTTTGTATCCCAGTACCTACGAGGAGCACCTGTGACCCAGACCAGCGAGAACGTCACCTGGCTCACCCAGGAGGCGTACAACCAGCTCAAGGCCGAGCTGGAGTACCTGTCTGGTCCCGCGCGCGTCGAGATCGCCAAGAAGATCGAGGCAGCGCGCGAGGAGGGGGACCTGCGCGAGAACGGCGGGTACCACGCGGCCAAGGAGGAGCAGGGCAAGCAGGAGCTCCGGGTGCGCCAGCTCACCCAGCTCCTGGACACCGCGAAGGTCGGCGAGGCTCCGGCCGACGACGGCATCGTGGAACCCGGCATGGTCGTGACGATCGCCTTCGACGGCGACGAGGACGACACGCTGACGTTCCTGATGGCCTCCCGCGAGTACGCCAGCTCCGAGATCGAGACCTACTCCCCGCAGTCCCCCCTGGGCACGGGTGTGAACGGCAAGAAGGTCGGCGACACCGCCCAGTACGAACTGCCGAACGGCAAGAAGGCCTCGGTGAAGATCATCGCCGCCAAGCCGTACGCCGGCTGACCGGCCGCACGCCCACGAAAGGGGCAGGACCGCCCGGTGCGGTCCTGCCCCTCCGTACGTTCCGGACGGCCCCCTCGGAGCCCGTCCCCCGACTCCCCGACTCCCCGACTCCCCGGGGTCAGCCCATCACCGTGACCGTGTAGCCCGCCGCGCGCAGGGCCGCCGCCACCTCGTCGCAGTGGGCCGGGCCCTTGGTCTCCAGTTGCAGTTCGACCTCCGCCTCGGTGAGACCGAGCCGGGGATCGGTACGGACATGGCTGACATCGAGGACGTTGGCGTCGAGGACGGTGAGTGAGCCGAGCATCGCGGCGAGTGCGCCGGGGCGGTCGGTGAGACGGAGGCGGAGGGAGAGATAGCGCCCGGCCGCCGCCATGCCGTGGCGGAGGATGCGCTGCATCAGCAGGGGGTCGACATTGCCGCCCGACAGCACGGCCACCACGGGTCCCTCGAAGCCGTGCGGATCGCTCAGCAGGGCCGCCACCGGAGCCGCGCCCGCCGGTTCGACCACGAGTTTGGCCCGCTCCAGACAGAGCAGCAGGGCGCTGGAGAGTTCGTCCTCGGAGACCGTGCGGACCTCGTCGACCAGTTCGCCGATGATGCGGAAGGGGATGTCCCCGGGGCGGCCCACCTTGATCCCGTCCGCCATGGTCACGGGCGCGTCGACGGAGACCGGGTACCCCGCCGCCAGGGAGGGCGGGTACGCGGCGGCGCCCGCCGCCTGCACGCCGACCACCCGCACATCCGGGCGTACCGTCTTCACCGCCACCGCGATGCCCGCGGCGAGACCACCGCCGCCGATGCCCACCACGATCGTGCGCACCTCGGGGCACTGCTCCAGGATCTCCAGACCCACGGTGCCCTGCCCGGCGATGATGTCGGGGTGGTCGAAGGGGTGGATGAGGACCGCGCCCGTACGGTCCGCGTGCCGGCGGGCCGCGTCGAGGGTCTCCTCGATCACCTGGCCCTCCAGCCGCACCTCCGCGCCGTACTCCCGGGTCGCGGCGACCTTCGGCAGGGGCGCGCCGACCGGCATGAAGACGGTGGAGCGGACCCCGAGGAGGGTGGAGGCCAGCGCCACCCCCTGGGCGTGGTTCCCGGCCGACGCCGCGACCACTCCGGCGGCGCGCTCCTCCGGGCGGAGGCCGGAGATCCGCACATACGCGCCGCGCAGCTTGAAGGAGCCGGTGCGCTGGAGGTTCTCGCACTTGAGCAGGACGGGCGCGCCGACCAGCTGGGAGAGGTGTCTGCTGCCCTCCATCGCGGTGGTGCGCGCGACCCCGGCGAGCATCTTCCGCGCCCCCCGGACGTCGTCCGGAATCACGGGGCGGAAGGCATGGGGCGCACGGAAGCTCATGCGGTCAAGTCTCGCAGCTCATACGGTGACCGGCCGCCGCGGGCCCGGTGCGCGGAGTGCTTCCTATGGGTTTCACCAAGCCCGTCCGGACCGCCGCACAGCCGCGTACTCTGTCCCCCACCAATCGACCACCGCACGAGAGAGCCCCCTGGCCATGCCCACTTCTCAGGACATGACGACTCATCTCGATCCCGGCCTCCTCGATGCTCTCCAGCACCAGGTCGCCCTGTTCGCCCGCCGCGCGGAGCAGACCCGGCTCGGCGGCGTCGGCCAGGTCCGCAACTCGATGGACCGCGCCGCCTATCTGCTGCTCAACCGGCTCGACCGGGAAGGCCCGATGGGTGTGAAGGCGCTCGCCGCGGGGATGGGCATCGACTCGTCGACCGTCACCCGTCAGGTCGCGCCGCTCGTCGACACCGGCCTCGTCAAACGCACCTCGCACCCGGAGGACGGCCGCGCGGTCGTGCTCCAGCTCTCCCCGCGCGGGCAGGCCCGCCTGGAGGAGGTCCGTTCCTCCCGGCGGGAGCTGATGGCCCAGGTAACGGACGGCTGGACGGAGACCGAGCGGGAGTCGTTCTGCACCCTTCTCACCCGGTTCAACACCGCGCTCTCGGCCCGCCAGACCGGGCTGCCGCCGATGGACCCCACGGGAGCCACCTGACAGCAGCCACCGTCCGAGAACCGGCGGGACGACGACCGACCCGGGTACGCCGACCACCTGGGTAGCACCGCCCCGCGCCGGCGGCACCACGCGAAGCAGCGCCACCGGAAGCAGCACGAGCCGTATCAGTCGTATCAGCGGTATGAGCCGTATCAGCCGTATCAGCCCACGGAGGAGGGTCTACTCTGGAACAAGCGGTAATAAACGGTACACATCGTACCGAGGAGGTCGTCATGACGAGAAAAGTCGCCGACTGCCGCGCGTTCCCCAGCGAGACGAACTGCACCCTCACCATCGCGGGTGAGGAGGGGGAAGTCGTGCGCGCCGCGTCGGAGCACGCGGTGTCCGTGCACGGTCACACCGACTCCCCCGAACTGCGGGAGCAGGTCCGCGCCACGCTCAAGGACGAGAAGGCGCCCGCCTGACCCCGGGTTCCCCGGACACGAGTGAGCCGGCGCCCGGGCGGGCGCCGGCTCACCCCGTACCGCCGGAAAGCCGGCGCCTCGCCACGCGGTCAACGCCCTGAACGCGATCCCTGCCTTCCGCGCCTTCCGTGCTCTGCGTGCTCTGCGTGCTCTGCGTGCCGTCCGTGCCTCATCCGGACCGTCCGTGCCTCATCCGGCGAGGGCCTGCTGAAGATCGGCCAGCAGATCGTCCACGGCCTCGATCCCCACCGACAGACGCACCAGATCCGCCGGGACCTCCAGCGCGGAACCCGCGACCGAGGCATGGGTCATCCGTCCCGGATGCTCGATCAGTGACTCCACCCCGCCCAGGGACTCACCGAGGGTGAAGAGCCGGGCCCGGTCGCAGACCGCGACGGCCGCCTCCTCGCCGCCCTCGACCCGGAAGGAGACCATGCCGCCGAAGGACTTCATCTGCTTGGCGGCGATCTCGTGGCCGGGGTGGTCCGGCAGCCCCGGGTAGAGCACCCTGGTCACCCGGGGGTGGCGGGTGAGCATCTCGGCGACCCGGCCCGCGTTCTCGCTGTGCCGGTCCATCCGCACGGGCAGCGTCTTGATGCCGCGCAGCACCAGCCAGGAGTCGAAGGGCCCGGCGACCGCGCCCATGGCGTTCTGGTGGTACGCCAGTTCCTCGCCGGTCTCCGCGTCGGCCGCGATCAGCGCGCCGCCGACGACATCCGAGTGCCCGCCCATGTACTTGGTCAGGGAGTGCACCACCAGATCGGCGCCGAGCGCGATCGGCTGCTGGAGATAGGGACTGGCGAAGGTGTTGTCCACGACCAGCCGGGCGCCGGAGCCCCGGGCGATCTCCGCGAGGGCGGCAATGTCGGTGATGCCCAGAAGCGGGTTGGAGGGGGTCTCCACCCAGATCAGCCTGGTCCTGGGGGTGAGGGCGGCGCGCACGGCCGCCGGGTCGGAGGTGTCCGCGACGGACCACTCGACGCCCCAGCGGGCCACGACCTTGGCGAAGAGGCGGAAGGTCCCGCCGTACGCGTCATTGGGGATCACCACGTGGTCGCCGGGGACGAGGAGCGCCCGGAGCAGGCAGTCCTCGGCCGCGAGCCCGGACGCGAAGGCGAGCCCGCGCCGGCCGCCCTCCAGCGCCGCGAGATTCTCCTCCAGGGCGGTACGCGTCGGATTGCCGCTGCGGCTGTACTCGTAGCCGCCGCGCAGTCCGCCCACCCCGTCCTGTTTGTAGGTGGACACCTGATAGATGGGCGGGACGACCGCGCCGGTCAGCGGATCGGCGGTGTTGCCCGCGTGGATGGCGAGGGTTTCGAGGTGCTCGGAGCTGTACTGGTGGCTCATGGCCCGAGCGTAGCGGCGCGGGCGCGGGGGGCAGAGCGTCAAGGGGCCCTGGTGGGCGGGGTTTCGGACGCGGACTGTCCGGATTCGGGCGGGGCGGGGGCACCAGGCGGTACGGACCCCGGCGGAGGTGGTCACGGCGGGCGGTACGGACCCCGGCGGGGCGGCGGGGGCGGGGGCGGTGGCGGGCAGTCGCCACGGCGTGGATCGGGGCCGGTGACGTCCGGGACAATGGCGTCATGGAGATTCTCTGGTTCCTGATCGCGATGGGCATGCTGGCCGCGATCATCGGTCCGTATGTGCTGCGCCGGCGCGGTGGTGTCGGCATCCACCAGGTCGCGCCCGGCTCGCCCGACGCCGCAGATCCGGAGACCTATGGCTTCGTCCGCCAGGAGGAGCAGGACATCCGTCTCCCCGGGCCGGACCAGGACCTGCTCGATGTGCTCGACGTGGTGCAGCGGACACAGGACTGGCGGGCCGCGTCCCAGCTGCTCGCCGGGACCCCGAAGGGCAGCGAGGTCCGCTGGCAGCGGGTGCAGGCCTTCGCCGGGGCGGCCTCGCTGGAGCTCCGGCAGAAGCCCGGGGTGGGCGGCGCGTGGCTGCGGTCCTGGCGCTCGGAGTCCCCGAAGGACGCGGGCGGGGCGCAGGTCCACGCGGAGTTCCTGGTGCAGCAGGCGTGGCGGTCGTCCAGCGTGGGGGCCGACGACTTCCGGATCATCCTGGAGGAGGCCCGCTCGGTCTGCGGCGACGCGGCGCTCCTCTCCCCCGGTGACCCCGTCCCGTTCATCGTGGAGCTGGCCGTCGCCCGGGGCCTGGGCTATACGCACGAGCAGTTCGACCAGGTGTGGGCGAAGGTGATCGACCGGGCGCCCCAGCACATGGGCGCGCATCTGGCGGCCCTGCACTACTGGTGCGAGAAGTGGCACGGCAGCCGTGAGGAGGCGGACCACTTCGCGACGACGGCGGCGGCCCGCGCCCCGCAGGGCTCGCTGCTGGCCGCGCTGCCGCTGTTCGCGGTGTACGAGCACATCCCCGACCTGGTCATCATGCAGAACTTCCACCAGAGCGCGGTGGTGTCCAAGGCGGTGGAGGGCGCGCTGTTCGCGGTGCACTCGGCCCGCCAGGACGATCCGGTCCTCGCCCATGTCCGGCATCTGCTGATCCTCTTCCTCGTCCGGTCGGAGCGCTGGGCCGAGGCGATGCACCAGCTGGTGCGGGTGGACGGGCACGTGGGAGCGCTGCCGTGGACCCAGAGCGAGGACCCGGCCGCGGAGTACACGGTGTACCGCAATCTCGCGGTCGCGGGATACGAGGCGAACGGCGGGAGCCCGGCGACGCTGTCCCGCTGACACGGGAGACCCGGCGGGTGCCCGGGGGCCCGGGCCCCCGGCGCCGTACCCCAGCGGCAGCCGGGCACCCCGGCTCCCGGCTCCGGGCTCCGGGCTCCGGGCGCCCATCCGGGTATCACCCCCGAGGAGTTGCGGCCGGAGCACGGGTGAGGTGATACTCCTCCTCCCCCGCGCCGCTCCACCGCTCCACCCTCCGGGCGCGGCGGTGTCCCCGCCGGGTCTCCCCGCCGGGCTCCCTGCCGGGCGGCGGCCCGCGGCACGGCCCGCGGTCACGGAAAGGTCCGGCTCCATGTCCCTTTTCTCGCGCCGTACGCCCCCCGGGACCGGAGCCGGGGCAGCACTCGCGCCGGGACTCGGCCCCGGGCTCGCGCGCCGGCTGGGGCGCAGACTGGACCGGCCCGTCGCCGCCGCGCGCCTCGCCGAGCTGGGTCTGCTGCCCCGGGACCGCCAGGACACCCGGCGGGCGGCGCCCGATCCCGGGCTCGACCGGATGGTGGCGGCGGCCCGCGCGGGCGACTGGCGGCCCGGCGCGGACTTCCTCGCCGGGACCGGCACGCTCTGGGAGCGGCGCACGGCGGTGATCGCGGAGCTGGCGGGCGCGGCCGGCAGGGACGATGTCTGGCTCCAGCACTGGCGGGCGGAGCGCCCCGAGGACCCCGGGGCCGCGGCCGTCCAGGCCAAGGCCATGATCGATCTGGCCTGGGAGATCCGGGGCGGCGGTCATGCCGCCCACACCTCCCGGGAGCGTTCCGAGGGGTTCGTCCGGATTCTGAGCCGGGCGGGGCGCGAGATCACCCGCGCCAAGGAACTCGGCGGGCCCGACCCGTCACCCTATGTAGCGGACATCTGGCGCGGAATCGGGCTCGGCCGCCCGCACGAGGAGATGCACCGGCTGTGGGCCGAGACGGCCGGGCGGGACGCGCACCATCTGATGGCCCACCGCGGCGCCCTCCAGTACTGGTGCGCGAAGTGGCACGGCTCCCGCGAGCTGGCGTTCTCCTTCGCGGAGCGCGCCATGGACTCGGCACCGCCCGGCTCGCTGCTCACCTCGCTCTGGCTGACCGCCTGGTGGGAGCACCGGCCGGAGCACCGCTCGGATCAGGCGGCCCGCAGGGAGTTCCGGGCCCCGGAGGTGGAGGAGGCCGCGGACCGGCTCCAGGAGGACGCGGCGGCGGCCGACCCCGGCCACCCGTATCTGGCGGAGGTCCGGCATGTGCTGGCGTACCTCTATGTCCGCCAGGGGTACGCGGACCAGGCGCTGGAGCACTTCCGGGCGGTCGACGGCCATGTGGGGGCCTTCCCGTGGACCCTGGCGCCGGACCCGGCGGAGCTGTACTGCGCGTTCCGGGATGTCGCGATCAATATGACGGGCGGCTGACCGGCGGGCCCGGGCCCGGAGCGCCGGACCCGGGGAATTCCGGGCCGGGGCCGTTCGTTGTTTCCCATGGCCGGCAATCCCAAGGAGCCCCGCATGTTCCTGTCCCACCGCACCCCCCAGCTCCCCACCCCCGATGAGGCCCTGAAGGGCCGCCCGACCCCGGCGTTCTCCGTCCCGGACCGCCACACCGTCCTGGGCAACGCCCTGCTGGGCCCCTACCCGGAGGGCCTGGAGACCGCGGACTTCGGCCTGGGCTGTTTCTGGGGTGCCGAGCGCGTCTTCTGGCAGATCCCCGGCGTCTGGACCACCCTCGTCGGCTACCAGGGCGGTCACACCCCGAACCCGACCTATGAGGAGGCCTGCTCCGGCCGGACGGGCCACACCGAGGCGGTCCGGGTGGTCTTCGACCCCTCGGTCGTGTCGTACGAGCAGCTTCTGAAGGTCTTCTGGGAGGCCCACGACCCGACCCAGGGCTTCCGCCAGGGCAATGACGTGGGCACCCAGTACCGCTCGGCGATCTACACCCACTCCCCCGCCCAGGAGGCCGCGGCGAAGCGCTCGCGCGAGACCTACCAGCAGGTGCTGACGGGCTCGGGCCACCGCGGCGACATCAGCACCGAGGTCCTCCCCGCGGAGGGCCGCCCGTTCTACCCGGCGGAGGCCTACCACCAGCAGTACCTCGACAAGAACCCCGGCGGGTACTGCGGCATCGGCGGTACGGGCGTGTCCTGCCCGATCGGTGTGGCGAAGGCCGAAGGCTGAGCCCCTCCGTCCCCCGCTGCGGGCACGCGCGCCCGCGTCAGGGCTCCGTGCGCCCGCCTCCGGCACCGAGGGCGTGACCGGCCAGTGCCCGGGTGAATCCGGCGCGGCGCCCGGCGCCCGGCGCGACCGTCACGGCACCGGCGCGCCGGGCCGTCGACCGGATTCCCGCAGGCCCCGGACCGGCTCTGCCGTCGGCGAATCTGCCACGGGCCGAGAAAGGGGACACCGCGCCGCCACCCGGCCAAGAGTGGGGACATCAGCCATCCACGGCAAGGAGGCGCCATGTCCCCCCGCACCACCTCATCCTCATCCTCATCCGGCCCCCGAGGCAGCGGCTGGGACCCGGGCCGCGCGGCCCGGGCCGCCGCCGGCGACACCACCGCGACGGCCTTCGACGACCAGCTCGCCGACCGGCTGCTGATGCAGCGGATCATCTTCCTCGGCACCCAGGTCGACGAAGTCTCCGCGAACCGGGTCTGCGCCCAGATGCTGCTGCTCTCCGCCGAGGACTGGAAGAGCGACATCACCCTCTGTGTGAACAGCCCCGGCGGCTCCGTGACGGCGGGGCTCGCCATCTACGACACCATGCGGCTGATCCCCAACGACGTCGCCACCCTCGCCATGGGGTTCGCCGCGAGCATGGGGCAGTTCCTGCTCACCGTCGGCACCCCCGGCAAGCGGTTCGCGCTGCCGAACGCGCGGATCATGATGCACCAGCCGTCGTCCGGTATCGGCGGCACCGCCGCCGATATCGCCATCCAGGCCGAGAACCTGGAGTTCACCAAGAAGGCCATCGAGCGGATCACCGCCCGGCACACCGGCCAGAGCGAGGAGACGATCTCCCGAGACGGCGACCGGGACCGCTGGTTCACGGCCGAGCAGGCGAAGGAGTACGGCATGGTCGACCGGGTCGTCGAGACGCTGGACGAGATCAAGCCGGTGGGCGTGCGGCGACGGGTGGGGCTCTGACATGGGGCAGTACACGATCCCGACCGTGGTGGAGCGCACCCCGCAGGGGGAGCGGGCGTACGACGTCTACAGCCGGCTGCTCGCCGAGCGGATCATCTTCATCGGCACCGAGATCGACGACGGGGTGGCGAACGCGGTCATCGCGCAACTGCTGCATCTGGAGTCGGCGAGTCCGGAGAGCGAGGTCGCGCTCTATCTCAACTCCCCCGGCGGCTCGTTCACCTCGCTGATGGCGATCTACGACACGATGTCGTTCATCCGCGCCCCCATCTCCACCTTCTGCGTGGGGCAGGCGGCGTCGACGGCGGCCGTGCTGCTGGCGGGTGGGGACCCGGGGCGGCGGTTCGTGCTGGAGCACGCCCGGGTGCTGCTGGGGCAGCCCGCCAGTGGCGGGCGGCAGGGGGTGATCTCGGATCTCGCCCTGGAGGCGCAGGAGATGGCGCGCATCCGCTCGCAGGTGGAGGAGGTGCTGTCGCGGCACACGCACCACGAGGTGGGGGCCCTGCGGGCGGACATGGACCGCGAGAAGGTGTTCACCGCGTCGGAGGCGGTGGCGTACGGACTCGCGGACGAGGTCCTGAACCGGCGGACGGCCCCGGTGTTCCCCGCCTGACGCGGGCCGGGGCCGAGCCGGGCCTCGTTCAGGCCGCCAGCAGTACCGCGCCCCGGGGCGGGACGCGGCGGGCTCCGGCCAGGTCGTCCTGGACCCGGTCGAGCAGACCGCCGAGACCGAGACCGAGCGCGTGCGCGGCGGCGGCGAGCACCTCGGAGGATGCCTCCTTGCGCCCGCGCTCGACCTCGGAGAGATACGGCATCGAGATCCGGGCCGCCTCGGCGACGTCCTTGAGGGTGCGGCCCTGGGCGAGCCGCTCGCGGCGGAGGGCTTCGCCGACGAGGTGGCGCCAGAGGGGTTCGCCCCGGGAGGGGGGAGGGAGGGGGCGCAGGGGGAGGGGGTGGGGGCGGGGCCGGGGGTGCGGGTGGCTGCTCACCTCCCCAGGTTAGGAGAATCGCGCCTGCGGGGAGGGGGGTTGTGTTCCGCCCCACGCGAAACCCGGGGGTTGGTGGCGCGGGGGTGCGGCCCGGCCCCCGGGTTGTGGCACCCGCGCCGTGCGGGAACCCGCGGCGCGGGGTCCGTCCCCGCACTCCCCCAGAGCTGCCTCTGGGAGGTGCCCCCCGACGGGCTGGAACACCCCCGGCCTCGCCGGCGGGCCGAGCCACGGAATCCAGCCCCTGCGGCAGTTGAGGCGCGGGGGGCCGGACCACGCCGGGGGGCGCGTCGGGTGCGAGGTCCTGGGGGCGGGCGGAAAAGGCCGGGCGCCCGGGGGCAGGGGGTCGTTAAAGTGGAGGGATGGGTCCGCACAAGCCGTACTTCTTCATCTGATCCCGCGCGGGACGCCCGCGCCACCACACCTCCCCGTGGCGGCGCCCGCCGGCGTCCCCTTTCCCGGCCCCGACCCCGCCACCACCCCCAGGGAAAGCCCCATGCGCGAGCGCGCCCAATTGACCATGAAGAACGTCTCCAAGGCGTACGGCACCCGCCCCGTCCTCGACCGGATCGCCCTCACCGTGCGGCCCGGCGAGCGCGCCGGGGTCATCGGAGAGAACGGCTCCGGCAAATCCACCCTGCTCCGGCTGATCGCCGGGGCCGAGACCCCCGACGCCGGGGAGATCACCGTCAGCGCCCCCGGCGGCACCGGACATCTCGCCCAGACCCTGGCGCAGACCTTCGGGCTCGGCCCCGGGCACACCGTCCGGGACGCCGTCGACAGTGCCCTCGCCGAGCTGCGCGCCCTGGAGCGGCGACTGCGCGACGCGGAGAAGGCACTGGAGACGGAGGACGGCGGCGCGGCCCTGGAGGCGTACGGAGAGCTGCTCACCGCCTTCGAGGAGCGCGGCGGCTACGAGGCCGACGCCCGGATGGACGCCGCCCTGCACGGGCTCGGCCTCGCCCGGATCGGGCGGGAGCGCCCGCTCGGGACCCTCTCCGGCGGCGAGCAGTCCCGCCTCGCCCTCGCCGGCGTGCTGGCCGCCGGCTCCGAACTGCTGCTGCTGGACGAGCCGACCAACCATCTGGACCGGCGGGCGACCGAGTGGCTGGAGGAGCGGCTGCGGGCCCACCGGGGCACGGTCGTCGCCGTCACCCACGACCGAACCTTTCTGGAGCGGATCGCGACCACCGTCCTGGAGGTCGACCGGGACACCCGGGCGGTGCGCCGCTACGGCGACGGCTGGGCCGGCTACCGGTCCGCGAAGGCCGCCGCCCGCCGCCGCTGGGAGCAGGACCACCGGGAGTGGGTGGACGAGGTGGCCGCGACCCGCGCGCTGGTCGCGGCGGCCGGACAGCGGCTCGCGAGCAGCGGCGGCGACCCGGGCGAGGGCTTCGGCAAGCACCGCCGCTCGCACGAGGCGAAGCTCTCGGGGCGGATCAGGGCGGCCCGGCACCGGCTGGAGCTGCTGGAGCGGGAGCCGGTCCCGGAGCCCCCGGAGCCGCTGCGGTTCCGGGCGCGGCCGGTGTCGGCGGGCCACGAGGGGGAGCTGACCCGGCTGACGGACATCGCCGTCGGGGACCGGCTGCGGCTGCCGGGGCTGCGGATCGAGGCCGGGCAGCGGCTGCTGGTCACCGGCCCCAACGGCGCGGGCAAGACGACGCTGCTGCGGGTGCTCGCGGGCGAGCTGCGCCCGGACCGGGGCACGGTGCACCGCCCGCCCCGGGTGAGGGTCGGCTATCTGGCGCAGGAGCTGCCCGCGACGGCCTCCCCCGAGCCGCTGCTGAGCGCCTACGCGGCGGGCGGCCGGGGGCTTCCCGGGGAGTACGAGGAGGAGCTGCTCGGCCTCGGGCTGTTCCGCCCGGAGGATCTGACCGTCCCGGTGGCGGCGCTCTCGGTCGGCCAGCGGCGCCGTCTCGAACTGGCCCGGCTGCTGCGGGCGCCCGCCGATCTGCTGGTGCTGGACGAGCCCACCAACCATGTGGCGCTGAGCCTGGTGGAGGAGTTGGAGGAGGCGCTCGCGGCCTACCCGGGGGCGGTGGTCGTGGTCTCGCACGACCGGCGGTTCCGCGCCGGGTTCTCGGGGGAGCGGCTGGAGTTGCGGGCCGGGCGCGCGGCCTGCTGATCGGGGCCCGTACACCCGCCGGAGGGGTCCGCTGCCCGCCGTTAGGGTTACGGGGTGGGGATCAGCGGACAGCGGACACAGACGGCAGAAGCGGCGGAGGCCGTACCGGAGGCGGCCGGGCGGGACGCGCCACCAGCACCCTGGTGGCGCGTCCCGCTGATCGTGACGGCCGCCATGGTGCCGCTGTACGCCGGGTGGGCGTGGTGGCTGGCCACCGGCGGCGGGGATCTGGCGGCGCAGTTCGCGTGGACCGCGTTCATGGAGTCGCATCCGGGCTCGGCGTACAACCTGTCCTGGTACGGCGGGATGCACACGGTCAGCTACAGCGTGCTGGCGCCGCCGCTGATGGCCGCCGTCGGTGTGAAGACCGTGTCGGTGGGCGCGGGCCTGCTGGGCACCTGGGCGCTGGCGTGTCTGGTGGTGCGCTGCGGGCTGCGGAGGCCGCTGTGGCCGGCGCTGCTGGGAGCGCTGGCGGTCTGGTGCAATGTCGCCTCCGGGCGGACGACGTTCACGCTGGGTCTGGCGATCGGTCTGGTGGCGCTGGTGTACGCGCGCCGGCCCGCGGTCTCGGCGGCGGGCGCCGCGCTGGCGACGCTGGCGAGCCCGGTGGCGGGCCTCTTCCTGGTGGTCGTGGGCGCCGCGCGGCTGCTCCAGCGGCAGTGGGTCGTGGCGGCGGCGCTGCTGGTCCCGCCCGCGCTGGTGGTGGGCGCGACGACGGTGCTCTTCCCCTTCGACGGGGAGATGCCGATGCCGTCGGGGAAGCTGTGGATGCCGCTGCTCGCGTCCGCCGCCGTGGTGCTCGCCGTACCGGCCGAGTGGCGGACGGTGCGGTACGGGGCGGGGGTGTACGGGCTGGGGGTGGTCCTCACCTTTCTGATACCCACCCCGATCGGTACGAATGTGGAGCGGCTGGTGGGGCTCGCGGGGCCGCCGGTGCTGCTGGCGGCTCTGCTGGCGGCGGGCGGGGCGCGGGCGCTGCTGCGGCCGTGGCTCGCGCGGGCGGTGCTGGCGGCGGTGCTGGCGGTGAACACCTTCTGGGTCGTGGACAAGACCGAGGACGACCTCGGGGTCTCCACCCATGTCCCGTCGTGGGCCCGTCAGACGGACGGGGTGGTGCGGGAGCTGAAGCGCCTCGGCGCGGACCGCACCCGGGTGGAGGTGGTCCCGGCCCGCAACCACCGGGAGGCCACGCTGATGGCACCGCATGTGCCGCTGGCGCGCGGCTGGAACCGGCAGTTGGACAAGGAGCGCGGGCGGCTGTTCTACGACGGTTCGCTGAGCGAGCGCACGTACCGGCAGTGGCTGGACCGCTGGGCGGTGGGTTTCGTGGTGCTGCCGCACGGCCGGATCGACGGCCCGGCGAAGGGCGAGGCGGAGATCGTCCGGAGCGGGCCGGAGTGGCTGGAGCCGGTGTGGGGGGACTCCGGCTGGACGGTCTACCGGGTGCGGGACGCGGTGCCGCTGGTGTCGTCGCCGGGGACGGTCGTCGGCGGCGACCCGGGTGAGCTGGTGGTACGGATGCCGGCGGCCGGGTCGGTGACGGTGCGGGTGGCGTACTCGCCGTGGCTGCGGGCCGAGGGGGCGTGTCTGCGCCAGGAGGGCGAGATGACGCGGCTGACGGTGGAGCGCGCCGGGGAGTACCGGATCGGCTCGCCGTACCGGCTGCCGGGCTCCGACGGCTGCTGAGCGGCCCCGGCGGGAGCGCGGGAGCGGAAGCAGCGGCGGGAGCGGTGGCAGGCGGCGGCACGGGCGGCGCACGAAGACGGCGAACGAAGACGGCGCCCCTCCGGGGAGGGGCGCCGTCTTCGTCGGTGGGTGGGGATCAGGCCTGCGAGCCCGCCTTCCACTTCGCCCAGTCCATGTTCCAGCCGTTGAGGCCGTTGTCCGGGGCGATCGTCTTGTCCTTGGAGTTCTTCACGATGACGACGTCACCGATCAGGGAGTTGTTGTAGAACCAGGCGCCGGGCTTGTTGGGGTTGTTGGCGCCCTGCTGGTCGTCGAGACCGACACAGCCGTGGCTGGTGTTGGCCTTGCCGAAGACCCCGTTGCCCCAGTAGCTGCCGTGGATGAAGGTGCCCGAGGTGGAGAGCCGCATCGCGTGCGGGACATCCTTGATGTCGTACTCGCCCTTGCCGTCGGAGTCCGTGAAGCCCACGGTCGCGCCGTTCATCCGGGTCTCCTTGAACTTCTCGGAGATCACCATCTGACCGTTGTACGTGGGGGTGGCGGGGGCGCCGGCCGAGATCGGGATGGTGCGGATCGTCTTGCCGTCCTGCTGGACCTTCATGGTCTTGGAGGCGGCGTCGACGATGGAGACCTGGTTGCGGCCGATCTTGAAGGTGACCTTCTTCTGCTGGACACCGACGACGCCGGGCGAGGCCTCGACCCCGTCCAGGGCGAGGTCCAGCGTGACGGTGGAGCCTTCCTTCCAGTACTGGTCCGGGCGGAAGTCCAGCCGCTGCGAGTTGAACCAGTGGCCCACGATCTCCTGGCCGCCGGTCGAGGAGACCTTGATCCCGGCCTGGACGGCTTTGCGGTCGGTGATCGGCTTGTTGAAGTTGATCGAGACCGGCATGCCGACGCCGACGGTGGAGCCGTCCTCGGGCGTGAAGTTGCCGATGAAGCTGTTGGTGGGCGAGACCGTGGTGAAGGAGGAGTTCTCGTGGGCGGTCAGACCGGCCGCGTCCTTCGCGCTGACGGAGAGCTTGTAGCTGGTGGAGCGCTCCAGCTGGGCGTCCGGCTTCCAGCTCTTGCCGTCGGCGGCGAGGGTGCCCTTGACGCTCGTCCCCTTGGCGTCGGTGAGCTTGACCTCGGTGAGTGTGCCCTCGCTGACGGTCACCTTGGCGGCGTTGTTGATGCTGGCGTTGGTGACGCCGTTCTTGGGCGTGACGGCTATTCGGGCCTTCGAGACCTTCTCCGCCGCCGCCTCGTCGATCTGCGCCTGGGTCTTCTTCGAGCTCTGGGAATCCCCGCCCTTGTCACCCTCGTCACTGCAGGCCGACAGCACCAGCACACCGCTGAGCACCGCGGACGCGGCCATGAGGCCCTTGCGCCGCTTGCTGTCCGTCATCACACGCTTCTCCATCGTCGCCGATTTCCCCTGGACCGAACACTCAGTTGAACACCCATATCGGGCTTCCCGGTTCCTTCTCCCGCAAGGATGTGGGCAACGCCACTCGCTGGATGTCCGCACCGGGGCAACCGTCGTGCGCCATCATCTTCCCGGAGGAGCCCCCGGAGCCGTGGGCGGGGGGCCCGCCGGCGCCCCCGGTTTCCCTTTGACGTGCTCTTTTCACTAGCATCTTGCGTATCCGGTCAACTCAAGGACGCCTCAAGGGAGATCGTGTCCGTGTCCGTCGCACGCCGACCGCTTCTGACCGCCATCGCCGCCGGCACCCTGCTCTGCGCACTGTGGTTCGTTCCGTCAGCGAACGCCTCCGCCGAACAGGGCCCCGCGCAGGGACGGCAGAGCGGTTCCGCCGCTTCCCCCGCCCAAGAACTCCGGCTCGCCGAGACAGGCAGCTTCGACACCACTCCGTATCTGATCGGTGGCACCGCGTTCCTCGGTGTCGGCGTCGGGTTCGTGACCTATGCGGTGCGCCGTCGCGACGGCGCGCCGGTGCGCGAGATGTGAGAGAGGACGAAGGGCCGGTCCGGGGTGGGTGCGGACCGGCCCTTCGCCCTCTCCTCGCGCTCTTCCCGCCTGCGGTACGGGGCGGTTCGGGTACGGAGCCGGTTCGGTACGGGGCGGTTCGGTACGGGCGGTCAGCCGAGGGGGCCGGTGACCGGCTCCACCGCCGCGACGAGCCCGCCCGCCCGGACGAACGCGTCGGCGGCCTCCAGATCGGGGGCGAGGAACCGGTCCGGCCCCGGGCCCTGGACACCGGCCGCGCGCAGGGCCGCGATCGCGGCCCGTGAGGCGGGCGCCGGGGTCAGTCCCGGCCGCAGTTCGATCGCGCGGGTGGCGGCGTACAGCTCGACGGCGATGATCCGGCCGAGGGCGGCGACGGAGGTCCGCAGCTTGCGGGCGGCCGACCAGCCCATCGACACATGGTCCTCCTGCATCGCCGACGAGGGGATGGAGTCGGCGGAGGCGGGCACGGCGAGCCGTTTCATCTCGCCGACCAGGGCGGCCTGGGTGTACTGGGCGATCATCAGACCGGAGTCGACCCCGGGGTCGTCGGCGAGGAAGGGCGGCAGGCCGTGGCTGCGGTTCTTGTCGAGCAGCCGGTCGGTGCGGCGCTCGGTGATGGAGCCGAGGTCGGCGGCGGCGATGGCGAGGAAGTCGAGGACATAGGCGACCGGCGCGCCGTGGAAGTTGCCGTTGGAGGCCACCCGGCCCTCGTCGGGGAGGACGACGGGGTTGTCGACGGCGGCGGCCAGCTCACGCCCGGCGACCAGCCGGGCGTGGTCGAGGGTGTCCCGTCCGGCCCCGGCGACCTGGGGGGCGCAGCGCACCGAGTACGCGTCCTGGACGCGGGGCGCCTCGTCCTGCTGGAAGTGGCCGGTGAGCCCGGAGCCCCGGAGGACGGCCCTCATATTGGCGGCGGAGACGCTCTGGCCGGGGTGCGGGCGGATGGCGTGCAGCTCGGGGGCGAGGACCTTCTCGGTGCCGAGGAGCGCCTCCAGCGAGAGGGCGGCGGTGATGTCGGCGGAGGTGTACAGCAGCCGGAGGTCGGCGATGGCCATGATCAGCATGCCGAGCATGCCGTCGGTGCCGTTGAGGAGGGCCAGGCCCTCCTTCTCGCGCAGCTCGACGGGGGTGATGCCGTGCGCGGCGAGCAGCTCGCCCGCGGGGCGGACGCTCCCGTCGGGGCCCTCGGCGTCGCCCTCGCCCAGGAGCGCCAGGGCGCAGTGCGAGAGCGGCGCGAGGTCGCCGGAGCAGCCGAGGGAGCCGTACTCGTGCACGAGCGGGGTGATACCGGCGTTGAGCAGGTCCGCCATGGTCTGCGCGACCTCGGGGCGCACCCCGGTGTGCCCGGAGCAGAGGGTCTTGAGCCGGAGGAACATCAGCGCGCGGACGACCTCCCGCTCGACGCGCGGGCCCATGCCCGCCGCGTGCGAGCGGACGATGTTGCGCTGGAGCCGGCCGCGCAGACCGTGGTCGATGTGCCGGGTGGCGAGGGCGCCGAAGCCGGTGGAGACGCCGTAGACGGGCTCGGGGCTCGCGGCGAGCGCCTCCACGACGGAGCGGGCCGCGGCGAGGGCGGTGCGGGCCTCGGGGGAGATCTCGACGCGGGCGTCCCGGCGGGCCACCGCGATGACGTCATCGGCGGTGGTACCGGATGTCCCCACCACGACGGTATGCATATCCATATTCAGCAGCGTACGGATTGAATTGGCTCATGTCATCAGCCGGGATGGAGCGGGAGGCTTGGGGAGTTTCCTTCGGATCGGGCCGGATCGGTGAGCGGGGTCCGGTGCCGGGGCTCGCGAGCCCGGCACGATCCGAAAGAGACGGCCTAGGGCTCGCTCCATGGCTCCGGCTCGCCGGGGGCGTCCTCCGCCGGGACGCCGCGGAAGGCGCGGCGCTCCTGCCGGGGGTGGCGGGGCGGGGTGTCCGCGAGCCGCAGTACGGTGCCGTCGCGGCCCGCGACCACGGGCTGCGGGGAGCGGGCGGCCTTGGCTCGGTACTGGGCGGCGTCCGCGAGGCGGAAGAGCCTGCGGGCGGTGCGGACCTGGCCGATCGGGTCACCGGTGGAGGCGACTCCGCAGGCCACACCGTCGCCGAGTTCCAACGCCGCCGCCCGGAGGCAGAGTTCACCGGCGACCCGGACGACCTCGTCGGCCGGGGGGCCGACGGAGAGCAGACAGAACTCGTCCCCGCCGAGCCGGGCGGCGAGCGCGCCGGGCAGCATCGCCCCGCAGAGCGAGAGCACCGAGCCGAACCGTTCGAGGAGCCGGTCGCCGACGGCGTGCCCATGGGTGTCATTGACCTGTTTGAGGCCGTTGAGGTCGCAGACCACCAGGCTGACGACGGAGCCGTCGGCGCGGTGCCGTTCCAGCGCCTCGTCGAGCCGCATGTCGACGGCGCGGCGGTTGGCGAGACCGGTGAGGGGGTCGGTGAAGGCGAGCCTGCGGACCTCTTCGAGGCGCTCGGTCTGGGCGATGCCGGAGGCGATGACCGAGGCGAGGACGGTGGCGAAGTCGGCGTCCTCGCGGTCGAAGAGGGGGGCGCCGAGCGGGCGGGCGACGTACAGCTCGCCCCAGGCGCGCCCGTGCAGCACGATCGGCGCCACGACGCAGCAGCCCCGGCCGCGCCGGCGCAGCGCGGCCACCCGGCCGTCCCCGGGGGACGAGGGGTGCCGGTAGCCGCGCCCGGTGGGGGCCGCCGGGGCGGAGCGGAGGGGGCCGTCGGCGGACTCGACCCAGGCGTCCGGTTCGCCACCGCCGGCCCACTGCTCGTGCAGGAACTCGGTGATCTCGGGGAAGCGGTTGACGGGGTAGGTCTCCGACTCGGGGAACTCGTCCTCGCCGGGGGCCCGTTCGCCGGCGTTGACCAGCACCTTGAGGCGGCCCAGCTCGCGCTCCCACGCCGAGAGCGCGGCGAAGGACCCGGCGAGTGCCGAGCACGCCCCCAGGGCGGCGGCCCGCCAGAAGTCGCGCGCGGTGTGCGCCGCCGCCATCGCCTGGGCCAGTGCCACCACGGCCCGCAGCCGCCGATCCTCAGCCATCCCCCCAGCTTAGGGACGTTTGCCCTCTTTTGATCCCTTGACATGGACCATACCCGCGCGGGGGGCTGTGCCACGGGCCGGCCCCCGATCCCCCCGGGAGCCGCCGCGAACGGCCCGAGATCGCTGGGGCCACCTGTGGCACAGGGTCCGTCCTCAATCGCCGGACGGGCTGGGTTCACCCGGGCCGCCCGTCGCGCGAGGGCCGTCCTCAAGCGCCGGACGGGCTGAAACTCCTCGGGTCACCTGTGGACCAGCGTCCGTCCTCAAACGCCGGACGGGCTGGGTTCGCCCGGGTCACCCGCGGCACAGGGGCCGTCCTCAAATGCCGGACAGACCGGACCATTCAGCCCCTCCGGCGATTGAGGAGCGGGGGTTCGGGGGCTGGCCCCCGACCGTGGCCCGCAGCATGCGGGCACCTGTGGACCA